>DAOVFN010000008.1 GCA_030672885.1 Candidatus Aenigmatarchaeota archaeon
CCATGGCCCGGATTCCGGGCAGGATTTCCATTACCATGGCCTCGCATACTGGTTTCAATTAAACACCTGGTTAGAGTTGCCCGGAAGGTTTATAAATATAACACTGTTATACCTCCGCTACCAAATAGCATGCAAGCGTGAACACGCCCCCGATACGCAATATCCCCCGCGCATAAAAATGGAACCCCCAATTAACAAGAGAGACGATTCCCATGCTCGGTCCAACCCACCTCATGTTTGCCTTGGCTCTTGCCTACATATTCAAGCTGCCCAGGGTTCCCGCAGCCATAGGAGGACTCATCCCTGACCTGGACATAGTCCTTCAGTACGGTTTCCCCTTTATGCATCGCGGCATTGTCCACACACCCTTCTTCCTGGTAGTGTGTGTGGTGTTCCTCTACCTTATTGTGGAAAGCCCTGTAACATTCGCCTTTGGCACGGGCTTTCTCTCCCATTTGCTCATGGACATCATAACCCCTTCGGGCATACCCATGCTCTATCCCCTGCCGGTGTACTACACCCTGAACCTGGCTGCCTACAACAACATATTTGCCAACCTGGGGATAATAGCGTTCTCCCTGGCGGCAATCATGCTCTATCGCTCCGAGAGATTCCAGGACTGGGTCCGCAGGGCATTTGGCATAACACTGGAAGGTCCGGGGACGGCCATGTAACCGCAAGGTGAAATAATGGACGAGAACATGCTCAGGTTCCTCATGATGGCGGGCTTCATAGCCCTGGCCCTGGCCATAGCAGCTGTGTCGGGCGAGCTCTCGTCCTATGGTCTCTCAGACCCCCTAGAGAACCTCTATCCTGTGCTCGAATACGACAACATCACTAGGCTCATTGAGGACATGCCCCTTGGCAAGGATGTCTCCCTCTCCGGAACGGTCTCCAGGGTGGCCGATGACTTCACCTCTGACAGCGGCCACGAATATCAGCAGTTCTATGTCTCGGATGGCCAGAGTGAGGTCAAGGTCTTCTGCTCCAAACACCATGGGACTGCTGACGTAAGGGGAGGCGACCGGGTATTTCTTCTGGGCAGGTTCCAGAAATACTATAATATTCCTGAGATATCCACGGGTTGCTCGGATGTGAACATCATCTGACTTGCCCCGGCCAACCACCAACAATTTAAATCATCCCTGACAAAATGATTCCATGCAGAAGGGAGACTTTCTCAAGATAGAGTACCTGGGCCGTATCGCCGCCACAGGCGAGGTGTTCGACCTCACCGACGAGGCACTGGCCAGGAAAGAGGGCATACACAACCCCAAGCAAAGGTACGGCCCGGTCCTGGTAATAATCGGTTCAGGCATGACCGTCCCTGGTGTTGAGAAGCAGCTTCTCCAGATGAAGCCCGGAGATGAACGGGAGTTCGATGTCAGCCAGGAAGAGGGTTTCGGCAGGCGCGAACCCAGGCTAATAAAGATTGTCTCCTACCGGAAGTTCATAGGCCAGAAGATAAACCCCGTGCCCGGGATATTCGTCAACATAGACGGGCGCAACGCAAGGATACAGTCTGTCTCAGGCGGCAGGGTCAGGGTGGACTTCAATTCCCCGCTTGCCGGCAAGGAGCTCCGCTACAAGGTTAGGATAGTGAAGTGCCTGACGGGCGCCCAGGAGAGTGTCCAGGCCATGCTTGAGCACTACGGCATAAAGGCCAGCGCACTGCTCAAGGAGGGCGGCCTTACCATCAAGACAGAACAGAAGCTTCCCGACCAGGTAAGGAATCTCCTCAGCAGGGAAATAACCAGGTGGATAAAGGAAGTAAAGAAGATAAGCTATGTGAATCCCAGCGCCGAGCAGAAGGGAGACAAGAACATGGCTTCAGGAAAGCCAGATGTGAAGGGAAACGCTGCGCAGTCCCCAAAGGATGGATCTGGAAAAGAAGCAAAACCAATATAACGCTGTTATCCCCTTTCAGTCAGCAGGCACCCCCATTTTTTCTGCATACGTTTAAAAAACTTACTCTCTTATTCTGTCATATAGCTTCGCGCTCATGATTCACATGTTTGCGATTATACTCAACAGGAGGGGTTTGAATGACCGAGTCCATTACAAATTCAGTTTTGCATGAAGAAGAGAGAGTTGTCGAGAGGGACACGGAGACAGACGAAGAGCTCAGGAAGATTCTTGAGTCAAGGAAGGCCGAGATAAAGGTTGTAGGTGTGGGAGGTGCCGGTGGCAATACCATATCCCGCCTGATGCAGGTGGGTATAGTCGGTGCCGAGACCATTGCGGTCAACACCGATGCCCAGGACCTTCTCTATACCGATGCAGACCACAAGGTGCTCATCGGCCGCGACCTCACGGGCGGTCTCGGTGCAGGCGCTGACCCCAAAGTGGGGATAGAATCTGCCAAGGAATCCAAGGAAGAGATAAAGAAGGCCTTGGATGGTGCTGACATGGTATTCGTCAACTGCGGACTCGGTGGCGGAACCGGTACAGGCTCCTCTCCCATAGTGGCTGATATAGCCAAGAAGCTCGGCGCGCTGACAGTGGGCATTGTGACCCTTCCCTTCGAAATGGAGGGCAAGAACAGAAAGAAGAACGCCCAGGATGGCCTTGAGAATCTCGAATCCATGGTGGATACCCTCATTGTCATACCCAATGACAAGCTGCTCGAGATAGTTCCTGATGTCTCCATAACCACAGCCTTCAAGGTGGCTGACGAGATACTTGTCAATGCAGTAAAAGGCATAGCAGAACTCATCACAAAACCAGGGCTTGTTAACCTGGACTTTGCCGACATCCGCGCGGTCATGGGCTCAGGCGGCCTGGCCATGATAGGCATGGGCGAGTCAGACACAGAGAACCGTGCAATGGAAGCAGTGGAGAAGGCGCTCAACAACCCGCTCCTTGACGTTGACATCGAGGGGGCCGCAGGCGCCCTTATCAACGTGTTCGGCGGGGCAGACGTGACCATAAGGGAGTGCCAGGAAATCGTCGAGGGTGTTTCAGGCAAGATAAACCCCGAGGCCAAGATAATCTGGGGAGCCCAGATAATCAAGGAGCTCGGCGACACCATAAGGGCCATGCTCATAGTCACGGGCGTGAAGTCCTCCCAGATATACGGCCCGGAGAAGACCTTCAGTGATGAGAAGCAGAAGGAAATCGAGCAGGTCCTGGGAATCGATTTCGTGAAGTGAGGATTTTCAAGACACACTAGTTCGGTGGGTGCCTCACAGGCACCTTCCCACTACCCAATTCTATGAGTTTATTAGTCTGAACCCGATAGTTATGTTTTATATGATCAAAACATCCGCCCCGGGCAAATGCATAATAATAGGCGAGCACGCTGTGGTCTATGGCGAGCCGGCCATAATAGCCGCCATAGGCAAGCGGGCATGGGTCGAGGCAGAAAAGCACACCAAGGTAAGGGTGCATTCCAGAAGCCAGAACCAGAGATCCGAGTGGCTTGTCGATGACTGCATAGATTCTGCCATGCAGGCCAAGGCCATGTGGATGCACGGCTTCGAGAGCAATGATTTCTCCAAACTCTTCGGCTTCGTCAATGACGGCCAGAGCTTCAAGAAGGTGGCCATAGGAATCATACTGCACAGGCTCAACATAACAACCGGAGTGAGCGTAACGACATACGGCGACATCCCTCTGGGCTCTGGCCTGGGCTCCAGCGCTGCCCTGGCAGTGGCCCTGGTTAAGGCCATATCAGAGTTGTACGGCAAAAACCTGTCCCTGGAGGAACTGAACAGGATTGCCCTTGACATAGAGAAGCTTGTGCACGGGACCCCCTCGGGCGGAGACAACACAGCATCATGCTACGGCGGACTCATCTGGTTCCAGAAGGACGAGAGGGGCCGGCCACGGCTGGAATCCCTCGAGAATGAGATTCCCTACAGGCTTGAGAACTTCGTTCTCGCTTATATAAAGAGGCCCGTCAAGACCACGGGTGAACTCATCTCCATGGTAAGGGAACTCGACCCGGCCTTCCGCGAGCCGAGGATAAAGGCAATAGGCCAGGCAACCAGGGACATGCGCGCGGCCCTCAGGGACAGGGACTTCGCCAAGGTCAAGGAACTGATTAACCTTGCATGGAAGAATCTCTCTGAACTCAGCCTATCCATACCCGAGGCAGATGAGGTGATTGCAAGAATCCAGGAGATGGGGGGCGCTGCCAAGCTCTGCGGGGCCTGCGGGGGCGGGATAATGCTTGCATATCACGAGGACAAGGAAGCCCTCAAGAAGGTAATCAGGGACGCAGGGTTCACACCCTGGGAGACCGAACTGGGCGCTGAGGGCGCCCGGGTAGAATAGCTATTCGGCCTTTACCCCCTGATTATCCATCATTGCATCAACTATATATAAGCCTGATTCTGACCAGTCCTGTCTTATCCTCTCTGCAACCTCTGGCCCGAAGCATACTGCTATGCCGCAGTCCCCTCCGCCTGCACCGGACAGCTTTCCTGCCCCACCGTCCTGGTTGGCAATCTCGCTGAGTTTCCTGAGTTCGGGTGTCTCTATGTTCACGCCGGATTTCTCTCCGAGCTCCCTCAGGTAGTCTTCATTCTTCTTCAGGTGCTCGAGTATCCCTTTCCTGTCTCCTGACTTCCACACGGGTATGAGCTCCCCAACAAGATTGGCAATCTGGTCAAAAAGCCTCTTGTATTCCTCTGGATTCTGCTCACTGAAGCCGTTCATCTGCTTGATCATGGCTGAAGTGGAGGCAGAGCCCTTAGTCCATCCAACAAGGAGTTCCAATCCCGCGGGGATTTCCAGCTTCTCGACCTCGAAGCCAGGCCAGTCCTGCTCCACTATCTCCCTTATAGGCCTCCCGGATTCAATCTGGCTGACCAACCATTTGGGGTCAAATCTCTTGTAAACGAAAACGCCACCATAAGTGGATGCAGCGACATCGAATGCAGAACCCACCTTGCCCTGCGCGAAATAGTGAGCTATCGTGGAGAGCTTGTATATCACATCCCTGGATTCCCTGGTCTCCACGTCCATTCCGTTGTGCTTGAGCACCCCGGACACGAAGGCCACCACCGAGGCAGCTGAGGAACCGAAGCCAATCTTCTTCATCTCCCCGCTAACCTCGAGCTGGGACATCTCGCCCCAGGACCTTATCCTGAAGGCCCTGTATTCTCCCAGGTAGCTGAGGGCCGCCTCTATCGCCCCCCCGCAGAGCTTGAGCTTGCCCTTCTGCTCGTCCGTGAGCTCGCCTGACCACCCGAACCTGCCGTCCCTGAACTCGCCCCTGGCATCCCTGATAGCGAAATCATCAACAGAGACCGATATCTCTGGGGCATCCTCGATATCAACCCAGACCCTCTTGTTGACTGCTGTCACTATTCCCGGGTTCCCGATCTCAAGGACACCCCACTCCCCTGAAAGGAAGAGCTTCCCTGGCGCGCTTATCTTCATCATATCACTTCATTGGATTTGGAAGAAGCACTTAAAAACATACCTGCACGAGTTCGGACCACTCCCTGAACTTCCCGCCCTCCATGTATGCAAGGGTCTCCTTTTTCCACTTCTTTGCCAGTTCGCCATCCGGTCTGAAGGCCCTTATGGCATCGTCCATGAGCATGCTCTTCTCTCTTCCTATATCAAAGAAGAATCGCGCAAGGGATAGGGCCCAGGGCTCCCTTCTTTTGAGATGGTCCTGGAATTCCAGCAGGGGTTCCATCATCTTCTTGGTAAGTCCCTGGAACCCCTGGGGAAAGGCCCCCATACCGAACTTCGCTGTCCTGTAGGCAAAGTGTCTCTCTATGGATTCCTCAAAGGGTTTATTCCTGTAGTCCCTGCACTCCCCCACATAGACGCATCTCCTGAAGGCCACGTAATGTCCCATCTGTTCAAGAATTTTGTCCGCCAGGTAGACTGACTGGTGGAGTGGGGATTCCCATGCAACAGGTTTCCTGTGGTCCCCTATTGCCTGGCATATCATGTTTATAACATTACTGTCAATGCCGAACCCCTCTAGAATCCCGCGGGATTTGTCCGCGCTGGCCTCTGCGTGGTCAACCTTCTCTGTATCAGGCCTGACCGAATCATGGAGAAGGCCTGCGATATATGCCAGGTCCTGTTCTTCTTTATCCCCGCCGAGAAGCCCCACGAACCAGGAGGCGCCAACCGCAACTCTCTTGAAATGGGAGAAGTCGTGGGTAAGCAGGCAGTCCCTCAGGGTTTCCTTCACAAATCCCTCTATCTCGTTTTTGGGCAGCATTATATCGTCTACTCCCGTATAAGAATGCGTCGGTGTCAGAAGAGATGGTCATCAACAAGCCTTGCTGCCTCTCCCGGCTTGCATAAAACCACGTCCTCTATTCCCTCAATATCCTTTAGCCTCTTGGTTATCTCCCCAACATCCTTTTCAAGGCACATTATCTTGACCTGGGGTCCTGCATCCATGGTGAAATAGGACTCCAGACCTGAGTCCCTCCACCCCATCACCGAATGCATGATTCTCATGGTTGCGTCGTTCCAGTAGATTATGGGAGGTTTTGTGGTAATCATGGTTGCATGCATCTTGAGTGCATTGTATTCAGCTGTTGAGCCCACCCTGGTGAAGTCCTTGTCAGCTATGCCCTGCTTGACTGCATCTATGTCCCCCTGAACTGTTGCAAGCCAGTCTTTGTAATATGGGCATGTATCCACTGTCTGGGCCATGCCTGCTGTTGACTTCACCTTTTTCTGAGCAGTTGAGGTGATTACAGCTATCATCCTGAAGCCCCAGTGGTCAGGAGGCGCAATCTGAACACCATAGGAGTCAGAACCATCCTCTTTTTCTCCCTTCTGCCATTCCACGAACCCGCCCTCTATGGACCTTGAGGCAGAGCCAGAGCCCCTCCTTGCAATTATGGAGAGCTCCCTCTTGTCCAAGTTCATGCCAGCTGCCTTGGATGCTGCAAGTGTAATCGCAGCAAAACCAGAGGCAGAGCTTGCCAGCCCTGCTGCTGTAGGGAAGTTGTTCTCAGTCATTACCTTGGCCTTTTCCCTGATGCCCGCTTTCTCTCTTATCAGGTCAAGGTGCTTGACAGTCTTGTCATAGGCATTTCCCTCGCCAATCTCTTTACCGTTGATTATGAATATATCCTTTTCATAGCTCGGTGAGAATTCCACGGTTGTCTTTGTGTGCATGCCGTCCACTGTCATGGAGACGCTGCCGTTGTTGGGAAGCATAAGCTTCTTGTCCCTCTTGCCCCAGTATTTGGTGAGGGCAATGTTTGCGTTTGCTGTTGCCGTTGCTTTCATGAAATCACATCATTAATAGTATTATAGTACCTGACATAATCTTGTGCATCAGCACGAGAGTGCATGCACATCTCTTGAAACCAGCGGTTTCAAGTCTTTGCAGCAGAGCTGCAAATCTCTCGCATTGGCATGCAAGACTTTTTGGAATAATGTCCGATACAACCAGCAAAGGACAATTTCCAATTTGTTATGCCCTTTACTATAAGTTAATAAATACATTCTATAATAAATGGATAAGCCTCGGTAGCTCAGTCGGTACCTTTTTGTGAAAGCATGTTGCCAGCGCATATTGGGCGACAAAGAGCGTCACCTTGGTAAGGTGAAGGTCGCGTGTTCGAATCTCGCCCGAGGCTCTGGGCGGTAATTATCATGCCAAGATATCTGATAGCCATTGATTTGCATGGAACCCTTCTTGACGGGCAATGGGAGATAAAGCCCGGAATCAGAAAAGAACTGGTCGCTAATCTGCAGGCTGTCAGAGATTTCTGCAAGGTGTATGTGTGCTCAGGCAATGACCTGACATTCATTGAAGACCATGTTCCGCCTGAATTAAGAGAATGTTTCGATGGCTATATCCTTGAAACAGGCTGCGTAATAAGTGACGGAACAGATGAAAAGACAATAGTCCCTGAACACATGATAAACGATATCAAATGCCTTGAAGCAAGGCTAAAGGAATCAAAGCCAAGCCACGTAAAGTATTTTGCAAGGAGGCTGGCCACCATAAGCATGTTCACGACAGATGCCAGTGGGGGCGTTGACCCGGACATGATCTATCCAGGCATCCGGGATCTGGTAAGGGAATTCGGATATGATGAAAGGGTTCTTGTGACACATTCGAGCGTGGCAGTCGATATCATTCCCAGGGGATACAACAAATTCTCAGGCATAGAACACCTTTCTGATGGACTGCAGACCATTGGGATTGCTGATTCCCTGAATGATTACCACATGATTTTGCATGCAGACCATTCCTTTGTCCCTGCTAACTCGTCCCCTAAGCTGATTGATAAATTAAAAGGCAACGGAAAGGTCGCCGCCCCAATCAGGGGCGCAGAAGCGCATCCAGAAAACACGGTTCTGATGAGCAGATATGATTCCACAAGGGGTGTTATAGACATACTGGATTTCATAAACAATAACCTAAGGTAGCTGCCCTCAGCAGCCCTGCTCTTGGCACCCAATTCAAACTTTTAAACCCATATACCATCAATACTATAATCCCCGCCCGGCCTTGGTACACAGGAATGGCAGGCAAGGGTTTCGGGGGCGTGAGGTAGTGGCTATCCTGGTAGGCTCCAGTTGTCATCTGGAGCTTAGATGGATGTTTTGACTTCCGGATGATAGAAGGATACCTGCTCACCCGAGTTCGATAAACCCTTTTCAAGAAATCGGCATCTCGAGCCAAAAACGAGAGATGACGAGATGTCCCGCGTCTCTGCGAGACACGAAAGCTTAAGCCAAAAGGAGCTGACCTACGCTCCGCTTCGGCCAGCTTCCAAATGAAAGAGGTTTGGGCAAGTCTCGGCGCCCCCATCACACCCTTTTGCTGCCAGCATTATTGCCAACTAACCGCGTGGCATGTTACCGGCAACGAGTCCTGCCCGGCCACAAGAGCGTTCACGGAAAACACAATAACCTTTACAATGGGCCCACATCTTGTTGTTTTGGGGACAGCGGGATATCATACAATGCTTATTATATTCCAGAAACAATATTCTAGTATGAGGGCGCAGGCACCCCCCAGGACGAACAAGAGAGCGCATGCCTCCTCGCGGGGACAGGCAGCAATCGAATACTTTGTCATAGCGGGCATGGTCATGATGTTCATGATTCCCATATGGGCCTATGTCGTGACCACCCAGCAGCAGGTTTCTGATGAGCTGTCCCTCTCATATACAAGGAATGCGGCCAAGCAGATAGCCGATGCTGCCAGCCTTGTGTATTCCCAGGGCGAGCCCGCAAAGATAAACATAAAGGTCTACATCCCGAACGGCGTAACCAACGTGAGCATAGTGAACAAGATGATTATATTCAACATCCTGACAGGCCCCCAGGTATCCGAGGTATGGTACACATCCACAGCAGAGCTCCAGGGCGATGGCGAGATACCATGCAGCGAAGGATACTATTATTTTGATATAATATCCCACGATACCTATGTCGAGATTAACCGCACGGTCTAGTGCGCTTCCTTGCACAGGCACCCTGATGGGCACACCCTCCCGGGCACACTCTCTTGGGCACACCCTCCCGGGTACAGGCCCCCCTCCGGGTACAGGCAGGCGGGCCCAGGCCCCCCTCCGGGCACAAACCAGCATGGAGTTCATGATAATATTCATGCTCTTCCTGGTGGCCACCGGCGTGGCCATGGCAGCAAGCGTGAACAGGAGCCATGCCATATCCCAGGCACAGATGGACATGGAGTCTCACAACCTATTGAGGAGAGTGTCCGGTGGGATAAACACAGCCTGTCTCGAGGGGGACGGATTCTCCATGGATGTCACCGTGCCAGAGAGGATGCTCAGGCTGGACTACACCATAGACATAAACTCCAACGAGGCGATATTAAGGGTGGCGGGCAACACATATGTGCAATACCTCCTGACCAACAATGTCACTGGGGACATAGCCAAGGGGACGAATCGCATACTCAACAGCAACGGAGAGATAGTGATTACGGAGGCACCATGAAGGCATGTTCCAATGCATCTGGGTGCATGTTCCGGAAGGCCCAGGCCTGGTCATTCGATTTCATGGCATCAGTGATCATGTTCTTCATGATACTGACAGTCCTGTTCTTTACATGGGAGTACACGTCCTTACAGAGCAATGACCATGTCATGTTCAATGACATGGAGAGCAGCGCCCTCACCCTGGCGGACAGCATGATAAGGAGCAGGGGGTTCCCTAGGGACTGGAACGGGTCAAACATCCAGGTCCTTGGTCTTGCGTCAGAAGAGAACGTGCTCAATGAAACAAAGATGCTGATGTTCGTCCAGATGGACTACGGTGATGCCAAGAGGATTCTGGGCATACCTGCCTATGAGTTCTATTTCCGGATACTCCACCTCAACGGCACCCAGGCCTGGGCCAACAACACAGAACTCCTCACAGGCCTGGACCCGACGGTGTTCCAGAACAGCACCATGGTGGTGCCCATAGAGAGGTGCATACTTTTTGACCACAGTGTAGCCAAGCTCAGCTTCATGCTCTGGCGCTAGATTTCTATCTCAAGGAGCTTGTACTTGAGCTTTATCCTGAACCCCAAATCTTTTATGGCCTTTCGTATGACTGATTTTTCCTTGCCTGTCTTCAGAAGCTGCATGTCAATGCCCAGACCCATCAGGGGAAGGGGCTTCTTTACATCGATCGTGAACTCCCCTTTCTTGTAGTTTACCTCAGCCACGGCTGACTCGTCTATCATGATGACGAGCCTTGCCTTTCCAAAGAACTTCTCTATCAGCTCCATTCGCTTGGGGTCCATGGCACATCCCTAAAGGGCTATTTCTTTTCTGGCTTTCCTGTAACCAAGGTGAAGCTGATTTGTCCCTCGAGCTTTATCTTGTTGTCCCCGATATTGAACTGCACTCCGTCAAGGTTGACCCTGGTGGTGGCTTCTTTCCCGCTAAGTACATCCAAAAACTTTGTTATGAGCTCTTCCTTGTTCTTGATTATATCTTCAATAATTCCCATCAAATCACCTCTTTATCTTAATCCGGCCGGTTCCTGTCCGGCTGTCGAGACCTCTCTACCATGCTGATTGCTGCATGACGTATTGGTCTCATTAATGAATTAATATAATTAAACGCCTATATATAAAACATCGCCTTGTTTTGGTGGTTTTGCGTGGTCGAGAAGATAATAGTGGGAAGGAACAAGCCAGACCTTGAGAGGTTCGGCGACAAGGGCACGGTATTCATAGGCAGGCATGTGGTTGGCGAAGGAGAGGGCTCTCACCTGACGAACCCGGTATATATGGACGTGAGCAGGCCCCACATAGTCCTCGTATGCGGCAAGAGGGGATCCGGAAAGTCCTATTCGGCCGGTGTCATTGCCGAAGAGATGACCCTCCTCCCCGGGGGCATCAAAGAGAACCTCTCGATTCTGATGATTGACACCATGGGAATCTACTGGTCCATGAAGAGGCCCAACGAAAAGGATCGCGAACTCCTCGAGCAGTGGGGGCTCAAGCCCCGGGCCATGGACATCCAGTTCTTTATCCCCAAGGGCTTTGTGGATGAGTATAAGAAGGCAGGCATTGACTTTGACTTTCCCTTTACCCTGCCATGCGGCGAAATCAGCTCCACTGACTGGATAATAAGCTTTGCCTTCAGCCCCATGGACGACTACGGCCTCCTTACAGAGCGGGTAATCAAGAAGCTCCAGAAGGCATGCGGGACATCCTATTCCATCCAGGACATAATAAAAGCCATAGAAGAGGACCCAAAGGCAGACAGGAAGGTCAGGGACGCCCTTATCTCCCGCTTCATGTCAGCCGACGGGTGGGGCATCTTTGAGAAGGAGGGCACGCCTGTCGAGAAGTTCTTTTCGCCAGGAAAGATATCTGTCATAGACATCTCACATTATGTCAGGTCTGGCCTGGGCTGGTCAGTGAGATCCATGGTGATAGGGCTCTTTGCCAGGAAGGTGTTCCAGGCAAGGCTCATGGCCAGGAAGGCAGAGGAACTTGAGGTGATAACCGGCGATAAAAAGAAGAGTGTTCCCATGATATGGCTCATGATGGACGAGGCCCACCAGTTCATACCATCACAGGGCATCACTGCGGCCACAGAACCCATGCTTACTTTGGTCAGGGAGGGCAGGGAGCCTGGCATATCCCT
>DAOVFN010000126.1 GCA_030672885.1 Candidatus Aenigmatarchaeota archaeon
CCATCTGTTTATGCCAAAACTTCTTCCATCAAGATAGTGGCCTTTTTCAACTGTTCCAAAGTAAATTCGCTTACCTCATTCAAGGCATCCAGCACCTTTTTCCTCAAGACCTCCAAGTAGCAATACTGTTTCCTGAGAAAGCCCGCCATACGCTTGGCCTGCTTGACAAGAATGTCTTTGAGGGATGGCAGGCGTGATAACACGGCATTCTTGATCATACCTGCCAGACCCTCGACTGTGGGTTCATTATCCATCTGTTCTTGTTTTTCACGTTCCCTCTCAAGTATCTGCTCATATCCGTAGCGCCGGCGACAATAGTCCTCATTCCCGGCTTCATCCCTCTCATTCTGAATGTTCTTGAGAATGCCAAAAAAGTAGGGGAGAGTAGCTCTTTCCGGGTTGCGCCTGATGGCCTTTAAAAAAGCCTCTTCTGATTTGGATATGGCTTCCAGGTCATAGCTGACTATGCATTTCTGTCCCCGTTTCAGACTCTTTTCATCTGTCTCCAACCGGTGATTCCTGCTGATAAAGTCAAGACGATCAAGCTTGGCTCTTTGACTTGGATCTTGTGTCTTCTGTATCCTCTTCCTGTATCGCTCCTTTATATTTTCTCGCTCCTTGTTTAAAACCGGTGATGCCATGCTTTCTGAAGGTGCAATCCCTTCTCCAAACCTCGGCACACGGTTGCGCATTTTAACATAGACGGAAACTATCTTTTCCAGGATCATCCTTGCCATCTCCCTTGGAGAAGACGTCTCCAGGTGGACTGTCCCTACAACCTCTTTTATCTCGGAAAAGGCGCCCTCACATGTGCCGTTGCCCTTGGGATTCCCAGGCCCCGCAGGCATGATCTTTATATCATTGCGGTTCAAGTAACGGATACTTTCACCGGACAGGTTGGCGCTCCCATGGTCGTATACCAGTCCAATGGGACTCCCCCATAGGGCCTTGTGCTCTTCCATGACCTTAATAAATTCTTCTGTCGTTTCGCTGTCTGAAACACTGAAAGCGGTATGGCAAAAGCTTTCAACATCCACGCCCAATTCCAGGTTGAACTTGTATACAATACCATCGATCAACACCTTAAATTCACTCCCGTCCACACTTATGAGACCATTGGGAATGGTCTGCCTCAATCTCTGATAAAATCCGGGCCGCCTCCTCCTGATGCTGGCTTTATAAAGACCATTGGCAATCAATACCTCGGTCACTTTCTTCCTGGTCAGCACTATGTCATGTTCCTCTGAAAGCTTCTTTACAAATGCCTTCAACCGAAGCCTCTGCCCTTTTGCCTTGATATCCTTTGCCGCCTTTACTATTTCTCTAACCATCCCGGCCGTGATTCTTGACCCCTTTCCTCGTTTATCAGGAACCACGACAGGGATCATCTTGTCATCAAAGACCTGGTTCCATTCACAAAGCGTGCTCACTTTCAGACCCAGGGCCCAGGCTGTCTCGTGACCGGAACGTCCCTCTTTTCGAAAAAAACTTACCACTTTCCCTTTTTCCGGGATTGTGCAGCGTTTTTTTTAGCTGCTATCAGCTCATCTATGTGGTGAATCTCCCAGGCAATCTTTCTGCCTTCATTCTCAAAACGCACGTCATCATAGCGTTTCTCAAGCTCCTCGTGTTCTACCTTGAAACTGTCATATTTGACCTGGAGCTCCTTTAATGCATCATCATGCCTTTGTCCCAATTTATCAGACCATTGATACCCGGTCTTTCGGGAGATCCCCGCTGCTTCACAGATGGTCTTTACATCAACGTCCTTTGCAAAACCTCCGGCCTTGAGTATCTTCCTGCCACGGATCAACGTGGCCACCTCATCTCGACTCAGTTCCTTGCTCATGCCTGCCTCCAAATATCTCTACAGGTTGCCCCAGAATGTAGAGCGTCATTCCGCCTTCAGGGGCCAGTACAAGATTTATCAGACTTCGAGGTATAGCATAGCAATTCTCTCTCTCCGGGTCGATCTTTTCTGATATGTCCCTGATTACCTGATCCTCTCTCCCATGAAACCGATCCCCGGGAACAAGAAAACCTCCCAACCCTTGATGAGTACGTTCATAATTGTATATCTTCACCCACCCGGAAATAGCAGCCTCAGCATCAGATGCACTCCTGAATCGTTCTCTATTGATCAGCTCTTTTTGTATCTGTTTGTTGACCGCTTCCACTTTCCCCAGCGTCTGGGGGTGATGGGGCCGGGCATGCGTGTGATGGATGCCCTCTGTCTCCAGGTATCTCTCAAAACGGTTTATTCCATGCCAGGAATAAAAAACAAATCCACGGTCTGTCAGAACCTCTTCCATCTTGCCATAGCGGTCTATGGCGTCTTGCACTACTCCAATGACACAATCAATAGACGTCTCATCCAATAACCACCATCCCAGGATGAATCGAGAATAATCATCAAGCAGCAGGATCAGATACACCTTCAGCTTGTGAATGAAAAACTCCAGGATGTCCATCTGGCAAAGTTCAAGTGGACGACTTGCTTCAAAACGCTGGGGATCCTTTTTCTTATGCTTCTTCCGTATACCCTCGTACCCGTTGGCCTCCATGATCTTCTGAACTGAACGTGTCGAGATCGTCATCCCTTGCCGTCTTAACTGGCCCCTTATCTGGCTTGGCCCAAACCCTGGATATCTTTCCCAGGTGTCAAGCACCCCTCTTTCCTGTTTCTCTGTTATCCTCTTTATCCCTCTCCCGGGAGAGGACGGTCGATATGCCAG
>DAOVFN010000015.1 GCA_030672885.1 Candidatus Aenigmatarchaeota archaeon
ACCAGTACCAATGCCTGTACTTCCTGATATGCCTATTGTTGTTTCTTTTGTAACAGAATCGCCAGTTGAAACCCTGATGCTGTCAAGGTGACCATACAGGGTCTCGTATCCACCTTCATGTGAGATTATGACAGTCTTACCGTAACCGCTTACTTCTCCTGCATACCTGACCATGCCGCTAGCAGCAGCCTTAACAACATTGCCGCTGCCAGGTATGTCAATCCCAGCATGGCATCTGCAATTACCATGAATAGGGTGAATCCTGAAACCGGATGGACTTGAGACAGACCTTACATCGGGCACGGGCCACGCCAACTCCCCAGGGAATTCACCTGGATCATCATATATGCAGGCAGTTGAGGTGATGGTTGCTCCTATGCCAGAGAGGAAGTAGCCGGAACCGATGCTTGTTGTCACGTCTTTCAGGCCGTCCAGGCCTTCCTGGATATATTGTTCGTAGCCGGTGGCTGACATGTCACCCAGTATCTCCATGTGACCCATTCCAGAAGAGGTTGCGCCAAGGAGGCTCAGGAGCTCGCTTCCTCTGTCGTCTATCTCCATGCTGAGGTAGATTGTCTGCTTGCTGATTATGATGTTTCTGGCAGCGAGAAAGTCAGTGAGCATGAACAGGCCGACACCTATGAAGAAGACCATGGCTACCAGTAGGAGGTCCATTGGGGTTATCTGGCCCTTGCTCTGCCTAGCCTGTCCTGACATGTAACCTCCCTATACGGATATCGTTGCCTGTAGCGATATTGATGAATATTGCGTGGGTCTTGTCTGACTTCGCTGCGTCATAGCCAGAAGACTTCACAAGATTCTCTCCTGATTGCACATCATCTATCCTGTACTCATATCCTATCTTCCTCAGGCCGGAGAATCTGGCGTTGCACCCGGATGAATCAAAGCCCTTGATTTCATCCAGTTCGATGGTGTTGTCATCTTTGAGATGCGACTTGAGGCAGGCCTTGAGGAGGTGGGCAGCATCGATAGCATTGAGGTACTCGATGTCCTCTGCAACAACATCTGCAGAGAATGTTATGTTGCTGAAGGTGTGGATGCCGAAGAATATGAAGGTCATCATCCCGAATGCCACGATAAGGAACGTGGTCGTTGTGTTCATGGTTGCTTTCATGATATCACGCTGTGCACCTTTTGAAGGCGTTGTAATATGCCAGGACCTTGATTGTGTACTGCCTGTTCGCGAGGTCGGTCTTCCATGCCCGGCTTCCGGCATTGTAGGCTGAAACCGCATCTATATCATCGTTCCTGTACCGGTAGAGCATGTCCTCGAGGTATTTTGTGCCGCAGTCTATGCTGGCTGCGGGGTCCCTGAGCCCCTCGGGTTCTCCCATGTAGCCACAGTATATATAGGCGGTCGTGTAGAGGGTCTGCATGAGGCCGTAGCTGGCCGATATCCTGGTCTGGGCTATGAGTTCTGATTTGCCTGGATAGCTCTTCTTGAAATCGTCAAATTCCTCGCTGCTGCGCTTTGGATGCTGGGAGAACCACTGGCGGATGGTTATATTACCTTCTCCCAGCCAGGCATCATCTCCTGTCCACGCCGGTTTCCCCTCAAGATATTTGATTTGGAAGCCTGGCTCGTACCTGTAGCTGTTTGGTTTCCAGGAACTCTCTGCCTCTATTACGGCTGCTATGAGTTCCTGGTCCACACCGTATTTCTCGCTTGCGGACTTGATGAGGTCCATGTATTGAGGGGCGATGCATCTTGACTTATAATCCGGTATGTCGAGCTGCACCCCGAAAACATCCCCGGTCTGCTCGCCCGTGAGGGTTATTGGTTTTCCCTTTTCCTTGGTAAGGGTTATCTTGTTTACCATGCTCAGTTTCACAGGGACCATGTCGCCCAGTATCAGGACCTCATTGCTCTCCTTCTGTCGCCTACCTGACTGGTCATATGCGGCCGTCGTGACAGAGCAGGTCCCATCGCACTCCACGGTTATGTCATAAGGGCTGGTGAGGTGACGGGTTACCTCGCCCTCCTCCATGGCGGACAGGGCGTTCACAGAGCTTGCTACGGTGTACATCAGGGAGCCCTGCTCTATTGCCCTCTGGACATGGGCCCCTGCAGAGGCCCATGTTATTATCACATAGAGCATGATTATGCATATCAGGATAAGGCCAATCCACTGTATTGTTTCAGCGGCAGGTGCTGTGAATCCCTTTTTCATGGAAACCTCACTCTTCCTCCTTGGCAGGGCAGGCCTTTTGTGTTATGGCGTAGTTATAGCCGTCGCTTGCTGGCACATATGCCACATCAAGGCAGTAGGGCTCAGCCCCTGTATTCCAGTTCTTCTCATCTCCAATGTTGTCCCAGAAGCCCGCTGGTATAGATTTTATGGTACCCTCTGTTGATGAGAAGTCATGCTCGAACTCGTAGCAGTAGGTGGGGGGGACCTTGCCCATTTTTTCTTTCAGGTATAGTGTTATTTTATCCCAGACGCTTAGAGCTTCCCAGAAACTATTCACCTTTTTTCCTATCTTTTTCAGAAACCCTTCGTCATTCAATAACGGAAAAATTTCCTTTGGAACAACCACCATGTAGGATTTGTAGCCAGTATATTCAGAGCATTCTTCTTTCAGGAAATCAGGAGCGTCTGGGTAGTCCTTGCCATTGATGAAGACAACGCCCCCTATGCAGCTGCCTATGGTGAGCCTGTAGTTCTCAAGTTCTGTGCCGGGGCCGCGTATGGCTCCCTCAATCTCGCTCCCGAACTCCCTGAGGTCGGTGCGGGCGTCTGCCCAGCAGGAGCCGTACCATATGGAGAGTAGCCAGGGCCAGACCATACCAATAAAGAAGAATATGGCAAGGAGCGTGCCTGCCACCCACAGGAGAAGGTCTATTGTAACAGCGCCTCGAGCAGGTCTCATGAGAATCCCCTGATAATTAATAGTTGTCGGGGATTGCTTAAATTGTTGAATTGGGGGTGTGTCAATTCCCGCCCATGCCCATGAAGCCTGCTATGGCGTCTCGGAGGCCCTTGAGGATGCCGCCGAAGAGGTCACCCTGGTAGAACATGATAACAAAAGTTATAAAGACCACGAGCAGGACTATGCCTATTACGAAGCCCAGCATCATAACGGTTATGCCCTTTCTTTTCTCGCTCATTTTTTCAACCTCACGGACTGCCTCCACCGAAGAGCTTGGGCAGGGTTATGCCGAGTTCCGGGTGCGAGTTTATGTAGGTGATGAACATTGCAAGCAGGAATATCATGATTGCTATGGCCAGGATTATCTTGCCATAGCCGCCCACGAGTTCGAGCATCCCGCCCTCGGCCTTTCTTGGCATCAGACGCCGCCCCCAAGGACCTTGAACCACTCGAAGAGGCCGCCAAGCATTCCAGCGCTCTGGTCCTGGCCTGCCATGAAAATGGTCATGAGTATGAGAAGGGCTATAATGCCCAGAACCACAATCATCATGGTGCGTATGGTGAACTCCATAATAATAATTGGGGGTTCATCTATAAATCTGGTTTGGATTGTGTGCTGGTGCAGATATAACACTGTTATATTTACCCATAAAACCGGCACACACCTGTACATCAAAAACCTTTATAATAACCCTTTTCTGGCCGAGAAGGTCAAAAGCGTTAACGGAAAACATAACAGGCCACTCAGAAACCTTTATAAACAAAGAATTTAACTACTCACAAGAGGTGTTTACGTGGCAAAATATAACGACATGATGGCGGATGAAATGTTCCCTGAAGGGGACGTGGGTATACATGTCCCAGGCGAAAAGATGCCCAGGAAGAAGGGCGGCGCCCTTCCATGGATAGCTGCAGGATTGGCCGGGTTGGGGCTCATGGGCTATGTAGGATACAAGACCTTGGGCGGCAATGGTGTCACGCCCGATGAGCATCCAACAGAACCAATAGTGGACACGAGGCCTGTCCCGAAGCCAGAAATTCCTGAAGGCCCTACAATTAGAACAATGCGCTATGTAGACGAAATCATAATCCCTGCACAAGACCAAGACAAACCGGATTGCACAAAAAGAATCCCACCAAAACCTGGTTTGAAGCCCTATTTAGGGGGTCTTGCCTGGGTAGATGACAATGGTTGGGTTTATCCAAATGAGGTGGACAAAACCCCTGATGGTAGCCTGAATTATATTGATGGCGATATAAAGAGCATGATTGCATCCTATATAGAAAAAGAGAATGAGGAAACTAAGAAATGGCGAAATATCACAAAATACAAGATTGTTAATTTCATTAATGATAATAATCCGCATCTAAAAATGCCTCACAGGTACGTTAATGTCACAGCTTCTTATGAAGGCAATTTTGGGGATTCACTCGGAAAAGTATGGGAAGGGGAGATGATATTTACTTTCAAGAAGGTAGATGGTGAATGGAAAGAGAAGACCGTACAGACATTCTAGTGATTACCCAGGCCAGGTCCCTTTCCAGTCGGTATATTCACCTGTTATCTCCAAACCGGCTCCTGCTACAGTCCCTGCTACAAGGATTGCCCACGCGGTCCCGCCGCTAAAGAACCCGGCCGCTATTATACCACTTGCGCCAACTGCCAGTCCTCCGTACTTGAGTATTTTCACAAAACCGCCTCTGTCGTCGTAGCAATAATTGGGTTTGCTGGATTCCATATCTTTTTTCGTTACTTCTATTTCTACTGTATCAGTCACACACCCAATCAAGACGAAAGATTCATAGTATCCATCATAATCTGAATCTGATAGTATCTGATTCTTCTCACCCGAGATTATTTTTATCTTATCAGGAGATTCACTTACAAGTGTCTTCCAATCTCCTTCGCCACTTTCTTCGTCTGTCCATACCCATTCTCTGATTTCAAAGTTTTCCTTGATATTGTTTACCACATCCTTTTTGGGTGTGCTTTTTATGGTTGTTATGGATGCAACATAATCATCATAACTCCTTCCAAGATATGTCTTTATGTCACAGTCTGGCTCTTCCCCCTTTGAGAATATATTCAGTCTTTCCAATATACCGCCAGTGGATTCTCTCTCAACGCCAGTGCAACTCACTATACCTGTCTCTGTATTGTATGTATATTCATCACAGACAACATTCGTCTTTTTTACATCAACATTTTCGGTGTAGCATGGTGAAACGATGTGTGCTGGGGCTATCCTCTCAAAACTCACAGCATCAGGATCCCATACAGTCAGGACAGGAATTCCCTGAAGTCTGCCAGAGAAGGTATGTGGTTCCTCGTCTTCATAAGGCGATTTCAGCAGCATTGAATTTTTGTGTTCATTGTATTTGTTGGACATGCTATCAGCAAGCTCTGCAGCAACGGCTGCTGCCTCAAGACCTAATACCTTTGTCCCTGACAACAATATCGATTTGAATGGTTTGTCTTTGAATCTCTTCCAAAGAATATTCTTCATATCCTTCTTGAATGATTCCTTGAGAATGGCCTTTATCTGCCCCTTGGTTGCAGTCCTAGTGATTTTACTTGCTATGGTCTTTTCTGCTACCTTAAACGCAGTTTTGCCTAAGGCACCTGCTACCTTTGTTGGAGGCAGGGCCGTTATTAGAATTATGGCAGCATGTATCTTCCAGTCAGTCTTATATGTCCAAGTGTCCTGGTCCAGCGGAAAGCTCTGCCAGTATGTAATAAAATTCGGGTCCCCAAAGTATTTTATCCATTCCTCTGCATTCGAGACCTCTTGGGGGAGCTGGAAATTATTTATATCACAGTCCAGAACTATCTGTTTGCATGTATAGATGTCTGCTCTACCATAAGGGTCATCTTTCTTGTAAAACATCATCTCTTCGTTATGATCTGTGCAATCTGTTATTTCCCAATGCCTAGCCTTTCTCCCAGACGACTCCATCTTCAACTGATCATCCCAGCACCTCTTATGCGGCCAGCACCTCTTATGCGGCTCGCTTAGACTGGAATAGCCTGGATTTTCGCTGAAAAACGTATTAGAGTTTAATGTATAAACAGGGTAACTCTCTAATGGCTTCGTGTCTCCTTCATTTTCATATAGATTACATGTGCACCTCTTTCCTCGGGCATAGTATATTTCAGAATCCTTTACTATTTCGTTAAAGGCTTCTCTTGTTTCTTCACTCATCAAGTCATTTCTGTCAATCTCGCCACAATCGCTTAATTTTAGTTCATCCAGATCGGGTTTAAAGAAAAGTAATTTAGTGAATTCATTCTGGCAGCTATACAAAATATCTTCAATAGTCAGCCCTAAAATAAGCTTTCTTTCATTATCATGTGAACAATAACACCCAAACACTGTTTTATATTTACCTAGTGTGTACCACTCAGCTCCCATGTGTGTTTTTATTTCAGGAACACATTCCCCTATACCGCATTTCTCGTTGCATGTTAATACAGCATTCTCATCTGACCCAGGAACAAATTCAAACCCTTCCCTCAATAGAACGGTATTCTCTTTGCATTTTACTGTTATATAATTCTCCTGATTATCCGTGGATGTAGCTGCCTGTGGACTTGCCATCTTCAATTCGACACCGGGGTCGAATTTACAGCCGTCGGAATCTTTGCAGTCTGAGTTGCATCTATCTGGGTCTGCCACACAGTTTATTGCTGTGACGAGAGCCTGGACAGAGGCCTTTGCAATTTTGTAATCATCGTCATCAGTCGCGCTGCTCTGGCCGCACCAGCTCGGGTTCTTTTCGCAGAAGTCCTGAAGGACACTGGTGAGGCCGCCCGTGGCGCCGAGTATGAGGAGCACGGCCCCGCCGAAAATAAGGATGACGAGGAAGAGCTTGAGCATCTCCTCTACCTGCCAGGTCTGGCCCCTGAGAAGCCTCTTCGCCGGGCGTCCGCCTTTTGGCTGTCCCATTGGATAATAAGTGGTTTCAATGTATTATATTCTTGCATTGGTTGGTTGATGAAGTGAAGATGTGCTGGCCACAGTTGTGCTTGTGTCCGCATTGATTGGGTAGAGAGATATAACACTGTTATATCCATTTGGGTCACATGCTATTCAGTTCTAAAAACTCAATTGCCAGCAGGGGCCTTCAGCTGCTCTATTGTCATTGGCTTGCTGAGCGGAAGTATCAGGATCTCCTTTTCAATTGAGCACGTGACTTCCCTGCCATTCTTTTCCAGCCTGACCAGCCCTATATCCTCAAGGGCATTCAGATCCCTGTCTATGGCTGAGAGTTCCCTCTCTAGGAACCTGGCAAGTTCTGACATTGTTCTGGGGCCCTCTCTCTTCATTGCTTCAATTAGTTCAATCCTTTTCTTTGTGAATAATTTGGTCAGCTCCTCCTTTGAGAGTGAAAGCAGCAACACATCATCAGGGAATTTATCAGGATTCTTTATGCTCTCCCTGATGAATGCCATGGCGCTTTCCCATTTCTCATCTGATATCTTGTGCATATACAATCACCTCATTATCTTTTCCAGGTAGTGTCTACTGTACCTTTCGAAGTTGTTTCTGATCTGTTCCATGTAAAACTCAAACGCATACTGTAGTGACACATGCTGCATTAGGGATATTGGTTCAGGAGATATCCAGTATCTCTGTTCGTGCAGGTATCCATGAGCTGTATCCACCCTGTATACCTCGTGCCATTCATCCTTTATTTTGCACCTCAGATTGAGTGCAAAATCCTTGATATCACCATCCTTGATTTTGATTTTTACATCGAGTATGTTGCCTTCGCTTAAAGGTATTCTGAATCTTTTTGCCCTCATGTCATCAGATATAGTTAACATATTATGTTAAGTGTTTAAATGCTTAACGGCTGATGTTAGTGGGTTGTGCAGATATAACACTATTATATTGGCGGCCGTTCCGCAGGACTATCGTTCCATATACTGAACGTTGCGCCTGTACGCCACGATATAACACCGTTATATTCCCCGGGCCAAGCGGCAGATTACTCATGCTACAGTTGTAACATACTAATTGTTACATCTGTACATCGATGTTGCGCACCGAATCGATATACCACCGTTATACCCTTCCGCGCAATCGATGTGGGCATAAATATTTCCCATGGTCTGCAGAATCAGCTAAACTATCCCTACTTCTCCTTCTTCACTGCCCTTATTATCCTGCCCAGCATCTCAGGGTCACCTGCCTGCGCCCCCTTGGGGTGTGGGGGTGTGCCCTTCATGCTGTCTTCTGCAACAGTTCCTGTGACTATGATATCAGCCCCTGACCTCACCTTGTCCCTGGCTGTCTTCTCGTCCCTGATGCCCCCGCCCACTATGAGCATGGTGCCGTTCCCTGAGATGGCATCCTTGGTGGCCGCTATGGTGTCATTCGGCACGGGCTTCTCGGCCCCCGAGCCTGCCTCGAGATATATCAGCATCATACCGAAGTACTTGGCCGCGAGGCTGTACGCCACCGCGAAATCTGGCTTGTCCCTTGGAAGCGGCTTGACGTCCCCGGCCCATGCCACGGATGTCATGTTGCCTGACTCCACTATGATGTATCCCATAGAAAGGGTCTCAATGCCATAGCTCTTGATTAGCACGGCTCCCTTGACCTGCTCGTCCACGAGATAGGCAGGCGAGCGGGAGTTGAGGAGGCTCATGAAAAAAACAGCATCAGCATAGGGAGATATCCCTGAGTGGGAACTCGGAAAGAGTATGACCGGGAGCTTGCACCTGTCCTTGATGGCCCTTATGGTGTCATCCAGGAATAAGGCCTGCGCCGCCTGGGAGCCCCCCACCATGATGGCATCGGTGCCCAGCTTCTCGGCCTTTACAGCCAGCTTCGCAGCATCGGACGGCTTCTGCTTGTCCGGATCAATCAGCGTAAAGTGCAGCGGGCCTGACCTGCGCTTCTTAGCTATGTACCGCATGACCCATTTCCTGCGGGCCCTCTTCCTGAACAGCTTCATAATGACACACCTCATTCATAGAGCGAGCATACTCATAATTGGGGAGTTTGATCTTAAATACTGCCCTGCGCCGTTGCGCAGGCTTCCCGGGCGACTGCTCAGCATATCACTCCTGTGGCCCTGGCAAGCTCCCGCGCCTTTTCTTCATCCAGAATCCTCTCATTGAGTATGGTATGCCTGTCCCTGAGGCCTCCGGCCATGGTGAGCGCCCTGATCAGGGTTCCGTCAGAGATGCCAAGCCCCCTGGCCGTGGTGGGCGCGCCAAGTTTCTTGAGGGCGTCCCTCACCCTCTCCCAGTCACCTCCCTGGAGATGCGCCATCATTATGGAGCCCACGCCGCACTGCTCCCCATGAAGGGCCCTGGAGCCCAGGCTGTCAAGCGCATGAGAGAAGGCATGTTCCGAGCCAGATGCCGGCCTTGAGGAGCCTGCCATGGACATGGATATGCTTGAGGTCAGCAGGGCCTCCACCAGGTTCCTTATGCCCCGCTCCTTCCTCTCCCTTATCTGTCCTGCAGACGCAATCACTATCTCTGCAGAGAACATGGCCAGGGAGACCGCGTATGGGGAATAATACTCTCCCTTTACGCTTCCAAGCCTCCAGTCCTCGACGGCAGTGATGTTGGATATCGCATCGGCCGCACCCGATGCAATGAGCCTGCGGGGCGCGCTCATGATTATGGCTATGTCAGCCACGATTGCCAGCGGGGGCCGGGCCTTTATCGATGCCTTGCTGCTCCCATGGGTCAGGCTGGCCCTTTCAGACGCTATGCCGTCATGGGAGGGCGCAGTCGGGACCGATATGAAGGGAATCCCCCTTCTGAAGGCAGCCACCTTGCCTATGTCTATTATCTTACCGCCGCCAACAGAGATTATGCACGAGTGATTCTCCGCAACCCCGGACACCCTCTCTGCTTCCTCCACTGTGGAGTCCCCGACCATCTCAATGGCAGGGCTGTACTTAGAGAGCGAGGCAGCAACCCTCTCGCCCGCTATCTTCAGGGTTGTATCATCTGCCAGGATAAGGGGACTGTCAGGCAGCTTCATGATATCATAGTCGCTTCCTATGCTGTCTATGACACCCCTGCCCACCACCACCCTTCTCGGCAATTCCAATATATGCGGCTCCATGGGCCTCTCTTGGTTGTTGCGTATTTAAATATTAATACAGACCGTTCACATTATAGTAAAGGTCATAAATTGGAAAGTGCCTTTTGCTAGTTGTACCTGACACTATTCCAAAAAGTCTTGCATGCCAATGCGAGAGATTTGCAGCTCTGCTGCAAAGACTTGAAACCGCTGGTTTCAAACGATGTGCATGCACTCCCGTGCTGATGCACAAGATTATGTCAGGTGCTATAATTAACACAGGCTGGTGCGCATGTTTGACTCACTAAAAAAGAGGCTCAGGGAGGGTGTGCAGATGCTCTCCAAAAAAGAGGCCCTGGAAGAG
>DAOVFN010000083.1 GCA_030672885.1 Candidatus Aenigmatarchaeota archaeon
GGTTCGATTATTTGTGTAGAGTGGGTGGACGGCAATAAGCCAAGCTCTCCTAAAATCTCTTTTTCAAACTCTTGAGGATTATCAAAAAACAGTGAACTCGCATTATATGCACCGACTGCACCAGAGAACTTGCCTCTCAGGTCCTTAGCTGAACTCTCAATTGCCATGATGCTTTTTCCCACTCTACTTACATATTCAGATATCGCAAAACCGAATGTCATTGGTTCGGCATGCTGTCCATGTGTCCTCCCAATCTGGATTGTATCCTTCTCTCTCATAGCAAGCTCTATCAGAGTCCTTTCGAGTTCCTTGACAGCATCAAGAAGAATGTTCTCAGTGAATTCCTTGTATCTCAAAGATTCTGCAGTGTTAATGATATCGAATGACGTTGCAGAGAAATGAACGAATGGCCTGGCGGCATCGCTCACCCTCTTTCTTATGCTGTTGGCAAGAGCCCGCATGTCATGGTGTATCCTGTCCTCTTCTTTGTATACCTCTTCAGCTTTAATGCCTTCACATGCCTTGGTTATTTCTTCAGCAACCTCTTTTGAACAGATACCCCTTTTTGCAAGTATCTTTACGAGTGCGCTCTCAACCCTCAGCTGATATCTTATCCTGGCATTTTCTGACAGGAACGGGGACAGGGCGTCAACTGCGTTTTTGCTCCTTCCGTAATATCTGTAATCAAGTGGGTTCAGGTTATCAAAAATGTCCATATTTACACGAATCTCTTTATTGTAGCAACAGCATCTTCAAGGGAAAGTCCCCATATATCCTTCCCTATCCATTTCTCACATACAGCTTTATACATATCACTGACAGCTGTCACTAACCCGGGGGGAAGGCTTTCAGGAGCTGGCCACTTTTCCTTTGGCAGCGTGTTTATGACAGCATCGAATTCCCTGTACCAGGGAGTCTTTTTATAGTAATCCCTCAGGACTTGCTTGCTTATGTGGAATCCGTTGAGGAGGAACCTGTCCTCGTCAGGCGTCCCGCAGATATCTACAAGGAGAATCTCCCTGTCAGGGCCCAGAGCGAGTTCTATCTTTCCGTCAGGATGCTCCAGGCCAATCGATTCTGCCCTTTTGGTAAGAAAGTTGTTTATCTTCAGTGCAGTCTCCACAACCCTTTCAAACTCATCCTCGCTCAGGCCTGATATCTCCCTGGCCTCACTCATCTTCAGCCGCCTGTCACTTGTCTCGAGTTTTGTTGTAAAGTCCATGAAAGGCCTATCGAACTTGTGTCCGGGTTCTGGTCTGCTTTCAAGTCCAAGGTCCTGCGGGGTAAGCTCTCCTCTGTCAAGGGCCTTGAAGATTGAGGATCCGGGAGGGAGCGCATTCCTGAATATTATCTCAAGTGGAATCAGGTAGTTTCTGGAATCTGGCTTTATCTCCCCCTTCTGTGGATAAAGGATCTGAACCATGCTTACCTCCATCATGTTTGGTTCAGAGAATCCTCTGAAATGGGTCTTGATGCCAAGCTCTTCTGATATCTTCTGAAGGTTCCATGAGCCCATCCTGCACAGAGCCTCACCCTTGCTTGGAATTGTATCCGGCATCTTACCGTAATCAAATATCGAATAATCATCCTTGAACTCAAAAACACCCGCACCAAACATATCAGCAGTTGCATTCTCCAGTATTGTAACGTCTTTTACAGAACCCATCATTCATCACCTCAATCTTAAAATCCTCAAAGCAAGATATGCGGCATTCTGGCCATTGTCAATCCCGACTGTTGCGACTGGAACACCTTTTGGCATCTGGACCATGGAGAGCAGCGAATCAAGACCACCGAGCTTCGCTGAGACAGGTACCCCTATCACTGGTTTGTTGGTGTGACTCGCAATAACTCCTGGAAGAGCGGCAGACAATCCCGCAATTGCGATGAATACCTTACAGCCTGAATTATGTGCAAGTTCCCTGACTTTATCAGGTTCCCTGTGCGCACTTGCATACTCCAATTCATAGTCAATATTGTTTTCATCAAGGACAGACGTAGCCTTCCTGACGATAGCTTCATCGGACTTTGAACCCGCGACCACCATTATATCAGACAAAATAACACCCTGTGCCTTTTTGTAGAAATTATCGATAGGATTTAAATTATTCACCATTCTGCCCCACATGACTGACAACAATACTCATAAGTGACTTAAGATAAAATCGCTATCAATAACCAACGCAGAAACTATCGACGTTCTTATGCGGCAGCGGTCTTTTCGTACACGTTTGTTCCCGAAGGAAACTGCCTGCGATAGCAGTGCATTGGGCGTTTATCCGGGTCCAAAAAGGTGTTACTCATACCTCAAGGCTTCAACAGGATCTATCGTGGCCGCCTTCATGGCCGGGTAGAGGCCACCCACAACACCGAGCAGAAGGGCAAAGCCGATGCCGATTGCGGCAAGTCCTGGGGTGACAGTGGCCGTTATCGCGCCGCCCCCTATCACGTTGCTCAGGACGAGCGCTCCAACCATGCCGATGCCCACCCCGCCAATACCGCCGATGAGGCTTATCATGGCGGATTCCATGATGATTTGCTGGAGGACCATGCGGTTGGTCGCGCCTATTGCCTTCATGACGCCTATCTCTTTCCGCCTCTCCATGACAGCCATTATCATGGTGTTCATGACCCCGAGGCCCCCCACCAAGGCAGCGATTGCGCCTATGCCAAAGGTGAAGATCCTTATCTGGTCAACTATGGTGGATGCCATCCTGGCCATCTCTGTTGTGGTGAGGGCATTGAACTTGTCGCTGGCGTCCTCGATGTCCTCTGCAACCCTCTCCGTGTCCTTGACATCATCAGGGACTACATACATAAACTGGAAGTTTTCCTTTTCCGTAGCGGTCTGGAGGTCCTCAAGCGGGACAGTCACGCTCATGTCAATGTCCTGAATATTGGTCTGCTCAGTGACGCCGACAATCTCGAAGTCAGTCTCCTTTATTGTGAAGTAGTCGCCTGTCTCAAGGTTATAGTTGTCGGCCACGGTCTTTCCGATAACAGCCACGAAGCTCTCTCCCTCCTCAAGGTTCCTTCCGTTCTCAAACTCGATATTCTCCCCGATGAGGTAATCGACCTTGGAAGGCTCTATCCCCATAGCCTGCCATGAAAAGCTCATTCCCAGACCGATGCCTTCAATATAAGCCAGAATCGGGACAACCTCTTTGACTCCGCTAAGTCCTTCTATGATATCCACGTCCTCATCATCGAACTCTCCTGTCATGCCGAACATTCCTGCGTCCTTCTCCATAACAGTTATCTTGCCTGCAGTGAGTTCAAGGCCGCTCTGGACCGCAGCATCAAGGCCCTCGGCAATGGAGCCCAGGGACACAATCGCGCCGATGCCTATGAGTATTCCCAGCGTCGTCAGTATGGTCCTGGTCCTCTGCCTCATGATGTTCTTGAAGGCTAGGTCTAACATGGGGAATCCCCGCAGCTATAAAATAATGATAACCAGATATTATATAACTTAAGGTGTTTCATGAAAGACAATGGACTGAAGCCTGCAGGGGAATTCCAGTGGTGGGCCCTGAAGCTCACGGGGGTTTGCGTAGTTGTATTCGCCCTCTCCCAGGCCCTTCCTGATATGTTCTATGGCAACCTTACGCTTGTAAGCGGCCTGGTCATCCAGAGGCCCTGGACCATTCTCACTCACATGTTCATGCACGCGGACTTCTCCCACCTCTACTTCAACATGTTCGCCCTTGCTGTGTTCGGCTCCATATTCGAGAAGAAGGCCGGCTCCAGGACATTCCTTATAGTCTTCTTCCTGGGTGGCCTGGCCTCCAGTTTTGCTGATATAATATTCTATCCCTCAACCCTTGGGGCGTCGGGAGCGATATTCGCGGTGCTGGGCTGCCTTGCAGTGTTCAGGCCCAGGACAGTGGTGTGGGCTATGGGTGTCCCCATGTATGTCATAGTGGCATTCTTTGTGTGGATGGCCATAGATTTGGTAGG
>DAOVFN010000101.1 GCA_030672885.1 Candidatus Aenigmatarchaeota archaeon
CACCTGACCATGGCTTTGTCTGGGCGGCCGCGTCGCCCACCAGCAGGGCCCTGTCAAAACAGGTCTTTCCCGGGCCTATGGGAATCACGCCTGCCCGCTTCTCCAGGCCCCTGTCCAGCCCAAAGAACCCCTCGAGCTGCCCGAACTTCACCTTGCTCCCGAGCATGCCGTACTCCACTGTCTTGCCCCTGGGTATCCTCCACAGGAACCCGTCACAGAGCTTCCTGTCCAGCCAGAGCTCCACAAACCCTGACCTGTCTATCTCGTTCTCTATACATATGATACCCTGGAGCAGTTCACTGGGCATTGCCCCGAAGTGCCTTGCCACGACAGACGAGGGTCCGTCGCATCCGAGTACGGTCCTGGTCCTGATCTCATCCTTGCCTGCGGCAATCCTCACTCCGCTCCTGCTGAATTCAAGCTTCCTGACCTTTGTTCCCATCCTGATTTCTGACTCTACCCGGCCGGCCAGATGCGCATCAAATACCTTCCTGTCTATCACATATGCAGCGGTGCCTGGCTTCTCGAGCCGTATCTCCCTGCCTCCTGGACCGTGAACAACCGCGCCCTTTACCCTGTGCTCTATGCACTCCTCAGGGACCTTGACGAGCCTGTCAATGTTCGTGGATATGAGACCGGAGCACTGCACAGGCAGGCCTACCTCAGGCTTCATGTCCAGGACCAGGACGTCCAGGCCTGCCTTCTCGCAGAGCCTTGCGCTTCTCAGGCCGGCAGGACCTGCCCCAACAACAACAACATCGTGCATAGTAGCCACCGAGCTTATAAACCGATTCTTTATTTATTACATAACCATACTGTATTAAATTACGGTTTATATTCTGAGCTTGAGTGGTCATGATGTTCGGGGACAAGTCTGTGGGGGCGTACAGGCCTCTTCTTGCAATACCTGTTCTGTTGCTTGTCCTGGCCTCGGGACTGCTGATTTACAACCACACCCAGACCGGGGAGTGGTTCCAGAGGTCCATTGACCTGAAGGGGGGCACCATGCTCTCTATAAGGACATATTCCCCGCACGAACCAGATGCCATCGAGGATGCCCTATCAGAGCGGTTCGGCCGCGCCGTGGTGAGGGAGATGAGGAGCTTTTCTGGCTTCGGCCTCAGCGTGCAGGTGGACTCCGGGGTGGATGTCGATGATGTCAAGTCCGTTCTGGAATCCTTTGGCGTGGACACAAGCGACGTCTCTGTGGAAACAGTGGGCCCCTCCCTGGGAGAGAGCTTCTGGGTCCAGGCCCAGATAAGCATCATAGTGGCATTCATACTCATGGGAATAATAGTGTTCGTGATATTCAGGACATTTGTGCCCTCGGTGGCGGTCATATTCGCCGCGGTATCTGACATCATAGTGACCCTGGCGCTCATGCAGCTTTTTTCGATAGAGATTTCCCTGGCCAGTTTCGCAGCGCTCCTGATGCTGATAGGATACTCCATTGACACGGACATACTCCTCACGACCAGGATTATCAGGACACATGAAGGCAGCGTGGCCGCGAGGGCGCGGGGCGCATTCAGGACAGGCATGACCATGACCCTGACCACCATTGGCGTCATGGTCGCAGTCGTGCTGACGACGACCTCGCCAGTGCTCCTGGCGATTGCCTCTGTCCTGTTGCTGGGTCTCGCCATAGACATAATCAACACCTGGCTGATGAATGCCACAATCATAATGTGGTATGCAGAGAGGAAGGGATTGTGATGCTTAGATACTGGAGGGTCTGGCTGCTGATACTGATCGTGTTCAGCTCAGTGCTGGCCATAGGCTTCAAGACCTATCCCTACGGCCGCAATTCGGTGGAAGTAGTATATTTCTCTGATGACTCCCCTGCCCGCGGGGTCCTGGAGCAGGGAATGGTGATATCCAGCGTGAACGGCCAGGCAGTGGATGGCCTCTCTGGATGGAACGACATAACCAGGAACCTCAGCGGCGACGTCAGCCTCGTGGCCAATGGCAAGAAATATACCTTCAGTGTCAACAGGAGCCTGGGCATCGACGTCGCTGGCATAGAAAAGAGCAACCTTGACCTCGGTCTCGACCTCAGGGGCGGGACCAGGATAGTGCTCAAGCCCACGGAAAACGCTACCAAGGAGACAATAGAACAGGTGATATCCACGCTCCAGACCAGGGCCAACCTCTACGGCCTGCGTGAGATGAATTTCATACCCGTCAAGGACGCCAATGGCGAATACTATGTGCTTATAGAGGTCGCGGGCATAAGCCGCGACATTGTAGATGACCTGCTCTCTACCCAGGGAAACTTTGAGGCAAAGATATCCAAGACAGTCCATCTCATAGGCGGCAAGGGAAGCTTCCAGCTGGGAAGCGAGTCCCTTCCTGTGGAGATTATCGGAAACGATACGATCATGCTCGGCAACCAGACACTGAACCCGCAGGAAAACACAACCATCAGGGGAATAGATTTCGAGTACATAAACAAGACAGCCGACAACGTCCTGCTCTTTATGGGCAAGGCATATGACAATGACGACATCGAGCTCGTGTTCACAGACCCCCAGAGTTCTGGTGTGATACCCATCCAGAGCGGTTACAAGTTCTTCTTTGGCGTGCTCGTGTCCACTGATGGCGCCCAGAAGTTCGCGGACATCACGTCAGGGGTTCATAGCTATCTGGATCTCCAGTCAGGGGAGCGCTATCTGGAAAGCGTGCTCTATCTCTATCTGGACGACCAGCTCGTCTCTGACCTGAGGATATCCTCTGACCTCGGCGGCCGGCCTATCCAGAACCCCCAGGTGACCGGGAGCAGGACAGAGCAGGATGATGCCATCCAGGAGAAGCTCAAGCTGCAGACCATACTCAGGTCAGGAGCCCTGCCCACTTCCCTCGAAGCGGCCAGCGTGGATATCATGTCACCGGCCCTGGGAGCGGAGTTCCTGCATTCCACAATATACGCCGCGCTCTTTGCTGCTGTCATTGTGGTGGTCATAGTGTTCATCAGGTACAGGACTCTCAGGGTGGCCCTGCCCATGATCCTGATCGGCCTGTCCGAGGTAGTCATAATACTGGGCCTGGCTGCCACAAATGACGCCATGATATGGGGAACCGTGCTGGTCCTGGCATTCCTCTTCGTGGCCACTGCTTGGTGGAAGAAGCATGAGATAGATATGTATGCCTGGGCGGGGGTGCTCCTGATTCCTTTCCTGGGCATGGCCTCCTGGACGATTGACCTGCCCGCAATAGGCGGAATCATAGCAGCCATAGGAACAGGCGTAGACCATCAGATAATCATCGCGGACGAGACCCTGACAGGAAGAAAGGACAGGCGCACCTATACTATTAAAAACAAGATAAACAGGGCGTTCTTTATAATATTCGGGGCAGCCGCCACGAGCATAGCGGCCATGGTTCCCCTGATGACGATAGGCATTGGCTTCCT
>DAOVFN010000054.1 GCA_030672885.1 Candidatus Aenigmatarchaeota archaeon
TCCTTGTGGTGAATCTCAGCGTCAGCTTGTTACTGTCAGTAGACATGCCTATGAAGTCGCATGATATGGTACTTCCCTTTCCGTTGACGCTGCATTCCGCAAAGTCGAAATCACTCTCGTATTCGAGGTTCCCGATGCCGAAATCAAGGTTGTAATCCATGTGGCTTATTGGGGTGTCGAATTTAAGGACTACCATGTTGGTAACGGAATGGTCGTCGTTTATGGTGAGCTCGACTCCGTAGTATTCCAGGCCAAGAGCCGAGGCATTGCATGCCAGAAGCAGTATGCTCAGAACCAATGAAACAGTCAGAACGAATCGTTTCATATAAAACATGATTGTTTCACCCCGGAATGTTTCAATTTTGGTTTATGTATGATTGTTTCAGAAAAAGATTTAAATATGATTACCTTTTCAGTTTCTCTCCTAGATATGACACCCAGAGTGTGTGCATATCACCTTAGCCTGGCGTTTATCTCTGCCAGCCTCTTCTTTATGAAGTCAAGATCCTTCTTTATCAGCTCCACCTCTCTCTCTGACTTGCGGTTTACAGCATAATCCCTTTCTGCCTTGGTCCTATCCCTCTCGGACGCCCTGTTCTGGGACATGAGAATGACAGGTGCCTGGACGGCTGCCAGGCACGAGAGGCAAAGGTTGAGGAGTATGAACGGATAGGGGTCCCATACATGAAGAATGATGTAGAGGTTGATGGCCATCCATATGAACAGGAACGCAAAGAAGCTTCCTATAAACCACCAGCTGCCAGCCCACTTTGCTACCTTGTCAGCGGCCTTCTGGCCCAGGGTGTACTTCCTTGAAGCAACCTGGCCATATATCCTGACCTCGGGTATGGGAGTCTGCTTTACTATGACCCTGGGCGTCTCGTGGCCTACCATTCTTGGTTCGGTCTGCTCACGCTGGATTAGAGAAGTAGACTGCCCAAGTGCCTGTTTTGGTATGTGGTTCTTGGGGGCCTCCTGCACGGGTTTCTTCTCTTTCTTTTCAGGCATATTTTATTATTGGTTCAGGATATTTAATAAAGCAAATATAAACAATCCGGACAATATCTTAAACACGCCAAAATCTGCGCCTCACCTCACAATCATGTTGGTGAGACGAGACTACGTGCTTGAACTGCACAGCAAGGGAATACAGTGATAACATGGCAATACAGCCTCCCAGGGGAACAAGGGACTTCATGCCAGCAGTTATGATTAGGCGGGAATATCTAATTGAGATGATTCGTGCAGTATTCAGGGACTACGGGTTCCAGCCCATGGAAACCCCTGCATTCGAGAGCTGGGAGCTTCTCTCAAAGAAGGGCGGGGGTGGGGAGGCCGTAAAGGATGAGATATACTATTTCAAGGACAAGGCATATAGGGAGATGGGCCTCAGGTTTGACCTGACTGTTCCCCTGGCCAGGGTGGTGGTCGCGAACCCGCAATTTCCCAAGCCTTTCAAGTGCTATCAGATAGGGAAGGTCTGGAGATATGACAGACCCCAGGCAGGGAGGTTCAGGGAGTTCTGGCAGACAGATGCCGACATAGTGGGCTCCCAGAGCATGGACTGCGAAGCAGAGTGCCTGGCCCTTGCAGTGAACGTGCTGTCCCAGCTAGGCTTCAGAAAATTCAAGGTCAGGCTGAATGACAGAAAGATACTCAACGGGGTAATGGAGGTTGCGGGAATAGGCAAGAAAATGGAGGCCGATGTTTTCAGGGTTCTGGACAAGCTCGAAAAAATCGGGCCCGGGGAGGTAAAGAAGGAGCTAGGCAGGATTATCCCGCCCAGGAAGGCCAGGACCATAATGGATGCGATAGGGAAGAGCGGTTCCCCGTCAAGCATGCTCAGGGACAGTCCCGGCATAGAGTCATCGACCGTTGCGGACGAGGGCATGAATGAGCTAAGGGACCTTGTGGGGAAGTGCAAGACATATGGCATCGGGAAGTACCTGGAGATAGACTTCAGCATGGTGAGGGGACTGGAATACTATACAGGCCCGATATTCGAGATATTCATAGAGTCAGAGAGGAACGTGGGTTCTGTCGGAGGGGGAGGAAGGTATGACAACCTCGTGGAACTCTATGGAGGGAAGTGGACGCCTGCCGTGGGCATATCCCTGGGGATTGAAAGGATATATGATATAATGGAGAGCGAGGGCATGTTCGACCAGCCCAAGACAAGGACAGAGGTGTTCGTGGTGGCTGTGGATGACTCTGTCAGGAAGGATGCCATAATGGTGGCCCAGGAGCTAAGGGCCAAATTCGCCAACGTGGAAACAGATCTTATGGGGCGTGACATGAAAAAGCAGCTGGCCTATGTGAACGCCCAGGGGATTCCCTTTGCGGTGTTTGTGGGGCCAGCAGAGCTCAAGAAGGGCAGGTTCACTGTGAGGGATATGAAGAGCGGCAAGGAGGCTGGTCTGGGCCTGGTGCAGATGGCCAAGAGGTTCGGGAAGGGCTGATGATGTTGATTCTTCTGGCTCCGCACTCCACACATCATCTGTACCCCGTTAAGTTGACAGCACAAAAAAAGCTCTGGTACCCTTTCGGATAACAGAGCTTGAGAAGTTATGGCAATTACTTATGTCATAGAGTGCCATGGGGGTAATAAAAAAGAAAGTATCACTAATACTATCAACGCATAACCTACACAAACAGACAAGAATGCTAAATCTGGCGAATACCCAACCCTACAGATTTCCTCTTCTGTGATTTTTTCAACTTCCTCGGCGACCTTAACTACATCATTCGTTTTTTCCAGCTGCCATCTAAAAATAATGCTTTTCAAGGCTATGTTATAAGAGAAGTATTTGTATAACATAGCTTTTCCACCACTCAAGATCATGAGGCCTAAAACTAAAAGAATTGCTCCGATTATTGACATTTTTCCTCCTTCTCCGATATTTTGGCCATCGGAAGCGGGGTTAAAAGTTGACAGCACAAAGGAAAAGGAGTATCATAACTCCCTTTCCACACGGTCCAGACTAGAACGTGAATCCCAACCTGAGGCCGTACCGATTGAACTCGAAACCCGGGTACCTGTTTCCATCGGGCCCGAACTCATCGAATTTTACCCGCCGGTACAAAGCAGCGAGTACCCAGCCTTTCCATCTCACCCCGGTTTCGGCGTCGAACCCAAGTTCGCTGTCGGGTTTTTCGCCGCCGCTCACCCTTGCCATAAAGGGTAGGACTACGCCGGCCCGGGCGTATAGCAGGTTGTATTCTGCCTCAATGCCAAATGTTGCCTTGAGGAACCTGACATGACTCCAGGTATTGGCGTGCTTGGAGTTCCCCTCGGAACAGCGTTCCCACCTTTCTGCGCCAAGGGCCGCGAACGGGGAGATTGTGACTCTCCCTGCCCTGAGCTTGTAATTGGCCTGGATATTGGCCTCCCAACCGGCCTTGGGGAGCTCTGTGTCCTCATCCAGAGGCTCTCCCATGAACCACCACCCTACAACTGCCTTGCCAGCGAACCGATCAGTAAAATCCTTTTTTGCCTCGAGGCCAAGGGCAATGAGGCTCTTGTGGCCCTCAGAGATGCCGTTTTCCCTGAAGTGGATTGTCCCTACCCGGAGGTAGGGGGTTATGTCAGCAGCAAGGGCGTTGCCACAAAAACTGATTATCATAAAAATAATGATTGATGATATTGCCGTCTGTTTTCTCATCACCCCACCCCCGTTTTTCTGTCTTGATTATGAATAAGATTAGCCGGAGCGTTTCCTCATATAGCTTGCGCTCAACGCCCCAATATATGCCGTCTGCTCCCTCATCCATTATAGAAATGTTGATCTGATTGCCTTCAAAATCTCTGCTAAAAAAGCGTATCAGAATGATGTCCCAGTCATTAATCCTTCCGTCGCTGGGCCCGCCGGGCCACGGACCGCCATGGCCGATGTCTATGAGCTCCGAAATTATTATTAGTTTCTGGAATATGAACCCCACCTGGTAGTGGTCCCATGATGGGCCGGGGCTGTTCTCCCCAGCAAGGACAAACTCCTTGTCGGAATTCATGGTCACCTGGTTTTTGCAATTAGAATGCCTGAATATGTAATGTGCTATTGTGCGCACATCATCCTTACTCAGGGCTTCCTTCCCCACTTTTTCAGAGCATGTAGTTTCTGCCCGAAAGACAGAATAAGAAATCAAAGCTAGAGCGAGTATCGCCGCAGAGACTGCCATCGAACTAATGTAGTTTATTCTCATCTTTCTCTCCTTCCTTTCCCCTCAACCTAAAATTTAATCTCTATTCCTGTAAGGACAGAATCTGCTCTAAACCCCTGATCGTTCCAGCGGCGTTGAAGCATAACAAACGGCTCTAAACCATTACTAAATCTATAACCAATTCTCACGGGCCGGAAATGCAAATTTTCAGTACTATTTCTAATATCATAATACCAAAATTCCATTCCATAATACCAGCCCAGTCCCAATGTTTTAAAGCTTAGGAAAATATCTGTTTTGTCTTTGTCGTCCTTGGTGTCAAAATATTGCGTGGCATTAAGAAAAACAAGAATTTTGCTGATTGGTCTGATAAAACGAAACGACGGACCAACTAACTCATTGTTAAAGGAATCAGAGCTATATTTAGCTCCTAATTGAAACCCCTTGCCCACTTTATAGTAAGCGCTAGGAATTATCAACTTAAATCCTTTTTCACCTGTGACAAACTCCAGTCCTAATGCCCAATCCTTTAGACTGTTGTTTTCAAGGACATTGTAGGTTCCATGAAATTTATCATGGGTTTCCGTGTTCCTGCCTGTTTCATAGCGAAGTAAAAGATAGTTATTTTTTACTTCTACTTCATCAGCAAAAACATCAATGCTAATCAATAACGCTAAAACCATAATCGCAAAAATCGTACTTAATCTTCTCATCTCTCTTTCTCCTTTCTTTCCCCTCACCTACAATTCCGCATATGCGGGCTACCCTTGCGGGCCTCCACCAGTCCTCAGATATTGGGGATACTATGTCTGAATCGGTTAAAACTTACCATCTTGGTAGATGTCTTGGTAGATATCTTGGATGTTCGCCTTTACTGATTCCAGAAGTTTGGTGTAATGTTTGTTCCGGAGTTCGGGGCCGTGGATTCCCTTATCCATGATTTCAAATTCCTTTTTTCCGCCTATGTTATA
>DAOVFN010000114.1 GCA_030672885.1 Candidatus Aenigmatarchaeota archaeon
GTATATATTTCCACTGGATTTCAAGAAACTCCCCCAGGAAAGCAGCGATTCTTTCTGGCTGGGCAAGATAGCGGAGAGTGACAGAAAGGTGTGGTTCAATCCAGCAGACCTGACCACGCATGTCATAGTGGCCGGCGCCACCGGGGCAGGCAAGTCGGTTGGGGCCTCGGTGTTCGTAGAGGAGGCGCTGGACAGGAACATTCCCGTTATCGTGTTCGATCCCACAGCACAGTGGACAGGATTCGTCAAGGCCCTGGAGGACAATAACCTTCTGAAATACTATAGCTTGTTCGGCATGGACCCGAAGTCTGCCAGGCCGTTCAAGGGCATGATATTCGAGGTAACGGATCCCCAGGAACTCCTCTTCGACATAAAGCGCAATTTCAAGAAGTACCTTGCTCCCGGAGAGATTACCGTATTCACGCTTGACAGGCTCAAAGCCGGGCAGTATGACGAGGCAGTGAGCATGATAATAGATTCCATCTTCAGCATGCCATGGGAGGAGTCCACCACACTCAGGGTGGTTGTCGTCTTTGATGAAGTGCACAGGCTTCTTGAGAAGTACGGCGGCAAGGGCGGCTACGTGGCCCTGGAGAAGGCTGCCAGGGAATTCAGGAAATGGGGCATAGGCATGATAATGTGCAGCCAGGTGCTGGCTGATTTCAAGGAGGCCATTGCAGGCAATGTCCTGACAGAGATACAGCTCAATACCAAGTCAATAACTGACATACAGAAAGTGGAAACCAAATACGGAGAGGAATATGCCAGGAAGATATCCAGGCAGGGCATTGGCGTGGGCATGCTCCAGAACCCCAAATACAATGACGGCAAGCCGTATTTCGTGCATTTCAGGCCAACGTTGCATAATCCACACAAGATAAGCAACAAGGAGATGGGTATTTACAAGGAATTTGCAGGCAGGCTTGAGAAGATAGAGGCAACGATAGAGCGGCTCAAGAAGAGCGGCAAGGACGTGTTTGAAATCGGGCTCGAGCTCAAGCTGGCCAGGGACAAGCTGAAGCAGGGACGGTTCAGGATGGCGCAAATCTATATAACATCCCTTGAGCAACATTTAAAGGGTGAGACGTCTGGTGGCAGAAAGTAAGGAAACATCTCAGAAAGGAAACGTCATAACGCATGCGGAGTTTGAGGAACTCGAGAAAAAGGAAGCTAAGCACATAAAGCTCAAGAAGGTCCCGGAAAAGGAGCCTGCACCAGAACCCGTCCGTCAGGGAAAGGCCACTGATGTGGAGATGCTGCTTCTGAAGACCGAGAAACTGGAAGGAAAGATAGAGTCCGTAGCAGACTCCCGGAAGGCTGTGGATGAGAGACTCTCTGAAATAAACCAGGAAATCGGCGAACTCAGGTCGTCCATAATGGAAAAGGACAGGATCATAAGGGAGGTCCAGACTGGTTTTGGCAAGATAAGAGACGTTGCAGATGGCATGGAGCCCGAGAAGATAGCAGGGCAGCTCGCTGCAAAGGAGGAGATAATTGAGAAGAACCAGGCAGGAATAGAGAGCCTTGGCATGCAGGTAAAGCAAATGAGAAAGGACATAAAGGCAAACTCAGGCATGCTGGATGGGATAAGGGATATCAAGAACATGGATAATCTTGTCCAGACAATCAAACAGAAAATGGAAAGGATAGAGAATGACAGGAAGTTCACGTCAAGGACAGCAGGCAAGATAGAGACCATGTTCTCGGATGTGAGCGACAAGCTCGGGGAGTTCCAGGGCTACAAGGACAAGATAGCGTTCAATGAGGAAACCATGCATGAGATAATGAAGAGCATGGACACGCTTGAGGCAAGATTTGATGCAACCGCAAAGAAGGACGAGCTCAAGAGGGCAGAGGGCTCCATTGACAAGAGATTCGAAGGAATGAGGACAGAGCACGATGACAGGCTATATGAACTCAAGAAGGTTGTAGACAACCTGCTCACCACGCTCAGGGAGAGCGGCATAAAGGGGGTTCTTGAGAGTGTGAGCAAGTCAAATCTGGACAAGATGTTCGCCGCAAGGAGTGATGTCGAGGAGATACGCACCAGTCTGGACATGCTCAGGGAGGCTACCGGACGGGCAGCAAGGGAGAAGCAGAGTGAGTTTGCCTTGGAGAGGCCAGGAGCGCGCCCTGATGGCAGGAGAGCGCCCCAGCAGGCAACTGCGGGCGGGCAGCGGCCCAAACAGAAGATTCCGGGGGCTGCTGTCAGGGAAGGGCCAACAGCAGGGAGGGCTGCTGAAATGAATATTCCAGAAAGGCCAGCTTCGGGGAAGCAGCAGCCTGGGGTAATCCCCCCGGCGCCATCCAGAGGAGCGGCACCCCCGCAGAGCAACCCCGTCATTGGGATAGAGAACAGGGTAGACTCTGTGATAATGCAGGCAGAAGAGGCCATAAAGAAGGGCGACCTGACCGTGGCCAGGAGGCTATATAAAGAAGGGCTGTCCATGTATGGCATGCTCAACCGGGCAGAGAGTTGCCAGGAGGCCGCTGTCATGTATGGGAGAATGAAGCGGCTCTATAGCAGGCTCAGGATATATGGGTGATTCTCAATATGGTGTTCCCAATGTCATGTGAACTACCGTCACCAAAACCCTAAGCAATAAGTGCGATTTTGGAAGTGGTCTTCTCGCACTTAACTATAAATAGCATGCAGGAACGAATTTTATCGCTGTCTTATTGATTGTTCTCTCGCCCCAGAAATCCCTGGTCAATATCAGTGCCCTTCCAGGAATGTACGCCTCTATGAAGCTCCTGAAGCTCCTCGAGACCTTGGGCTCTCTCATCACAGCAAATTTTACCTCAATGGGGATAAGGTCACTGCCCCGGACAACCACAAAATCAACCTCAGCCTTGCTCAGTGTCCTCCAGTAGTTTATCCCTTCAAATTGCTTTGTTATGTTAATGAGGGTATTGTAAACAACGTTCTCTATTAGCATTCCCCGGTCGCTCCTGGTATCAAGGGAACCAAAATTGGAGACAGTGTAATTTCTCAGCCCAGTGTCCAGAAAGAAAACCCTTGGGTTCTTCCGGAGCTCTGTTTTCAGGTTTCTGTGGAAGGGCCTCAGCAGCCTTATTACATAGGTTTCTTCAAGCGAATTCAGCAAACCCAT
>DAOVFN010000007.1 GCA_030672885.1 Candidatus Aenigmatarchaeota archaeon
AGGGAAGCGATGTTCCTGAAGAGACCCTCGCAGAGGCTGCCTCCCTTCTTCCGCGCTCAGGGCTCTTTGGTGTCAGTGCGTATGGCACTGGCTGGCGGGAACTGGCATCCGGGCTCAAGTCCCTGGCAAGCCGCTCGGGAAAGGCCTGCAAGTACATGAACATCCCGAAGGGAAGGGCGTGCCTGACACATGTGGAGGTTATCAAAAAGGGCCTTGTCGGGGATTCTGTCGAGTTCCTGCTCCTCTCCAGGGAACAGTCGCATCTGGCCAGGACAATATGGGTGCACAATCCATTCGAGTTCCAGAAGAGGGACATGAAGCGGCCCTTTAAGAGGCCCATGTTCTCCATGCCGCCCAGGCTCTGCAGGATTATGCTAAATCTCTCGGGCAATGAGGGAGGGATACTGCTTGACCCCTTCTGTGGAATCGGCACGCTGCTTCAGGAGGCCGTACTCATGGGATTCACCACATGGGGCGTGGACACCGATGCGCATATGGTGAAATGGGCCAGGCGGAACCTCAGGTGGCTGATCAGGGAATATGGCCTGGAGCAGAAGGGAATCGAGGAGCGCATCCAGAGGGGGGATGCCAGGAAGCTTACAGAGATGTTCCCCACGAATTCCCTGGACGCAATAGTCACAGAGCCCTATCTTGGCCCGCCACTGAAGAGAAAGCCGGACCTGAACAGGGCCAGGAGGATAATAAGGGAGGTGACTCCCCTCTATCAGAGGTTCGTGAAGGGAGCGTCTGAGATACTCAGGCCCGGGGGCAGGCTGGTTGTGGTCTCTCCATGCTTTGATATGGGACAGGGCAGGCCGCCAGTGCGCCTCAACATGAGAGGCCTGGCAGAGAGGTCAGGTCTCGCCTTTGTGAACCCATTCGAAGGCACTGGCATGAAGCATGAGCCGCCGCTCCTGGACAGAGAGCAATGGCACATGACAATAAGGGAAATCAGTGTGATGAAGGCCAAATAGTCCGGCCTAGAGGTGTTGCTTGACAAGTTCCTTGACCAGGGACACAGCGTTCCTGCATTCCTGGCTCATCATGGCGTCAAGGCCCGTCTGCTTGGGCTGAACCCCTATGAACAGGAGCTTGAACTTCATCCTGGTCTGGAGATAGTCTATGAAGAGACTCAGGGGAAGCTTGTATGTTGACATGGCCTGTTTTTTTATCGTGTGGATGTCCACCATATCTATCGAGCCCGGGGGCTTCCCGAACTCCACGGCATCAATCATGATTACCTTTTCAGGAGAGAATGCCTGAAGCTCCCCCAGGAAGTTCTCGGGATTGCTCTCGCAGTCCAGAAGAAGCACATTCTTGTCCTTGGTGTCACTCTTTAAGGCATCTATGACCTCTGGGCCAATGCCGTCATCGCCACGTATCCTGTTGCCTATCCCGCAGACAGCAACTTTCATAGTTAATTCTTTATTCATGGGGGTTTAATAGTTAATACACCATTGTTTTGCTGGGGACGAGTGGTTCCCTGAGCATTAAGCAATGTTCGGTAACCAAGGAAATGTGATGCATATGCACGAGTTCACTTCAGTGCATGAGGCAATTGAAAGGATTAAGCAGATGCAGCCCCTACCCAGAAAGGTCAGGATAAGGATGGGAAAGATGAGGGGCTCTGCCAAGGCATTCGAGGAGATGTTCAGGGAGCACACCCGCGACACAGGGCTCCAGGGAATCGGCCTGGAGATAGAGCAGGTGCCTGTCGAGATATCCTGCCAGTGCGGCCTGGAGGGCACGGTCCGGGTAATGGGGCATGTTCACTTCGTCCGCTGCCCCAGGTGCGGCCACATCACGGATGCCATAAGGGGAAACGAGCTGGAGATAGAGGTCCTGGAGTAAAAGAATTTAAATCTTTGTTTTCAGTGATATCATGGTTAATTTGAAGTTACTCAGGGGAACAATAAACATCATGAATGAAATGGTCTTTAATGGCACCGACAGAGAATTCGAGTCATTCATGAATGAATACACAGGTATGTTAGGAGAGTTATGCAGTGTGATGCCCGAGTGGTATCATATGAGTGGTTCTGCCAATATCCCGGATGAGTTCGGACCAATGTTCAGTAAGTATGTGAAGTCTGTCAAGAAGCACTATGGTCATATAATCGGTTTATGAAGAGGCCGGGCATGCCATAAGCTTATGTTGAACCAGAAAACATCTCTTGAAAGCTCCGCTTTCATGTCTGTTCAGCAAAGCTGTCACGCCTCTGGCAGGTACCGCCTGTCGAAGACAGAGCGGATGCGGCACACATCTCTTGCATCAGATGCTGCAAGACTATGCCTAACCAAGAAAATATTGAACGCCAGCACAAGACCGCTGACTGAAGTCAGCAGTTGCAAGTATGCATATTATATATTTAAACACTCTATGCCAATAATTATTATTCAAACAGAAGCGAATCGTAAGGTGTGTCTTATGTATAAAATTCTCACTGTAAGTGACAAGGTAAGGGTTCCGCCATCCAAATTCGGCCTGCCAATGACCGATGCAGTCAAAGCCAGCCTCGAAGACAGATGGGAGGGCATGATAGACAGGAAACTCGGTGTCATACTCTCTGTAACCGATGTCAGCGACGTGGGCGAGGGTAACATAATTCCCGGGGACGGTGCACTGTACTATCCAGTGGAGTTCAAGATACTCGTCTATTATCCCGAGATGCACGAGCTGATAAAGGGCTATGTCATAGACGTGACAGAATTCGGGATATTCATAAGGATGGGTCCCCTTGACGGCATGGTTCATGTATCCCAGATAATGGACGATTTCGTTTCCTATGACAACAAGAATTCGATATTCATGGGCAGGGATACCAAGAGGGTACTCAGGGAGGCCGATCCCATAAGGGCCAGGGTCATATCCATCTCCATGGCATCGGGCCAGTACAAGATAGGCCTGACCACGAGGCAGCCAGGTCTTGGTGTGCTTGGGTGGTATGACAATGAAGGGGGCGCAACCGCAAAGCCGGCCGCAAAGACGGCCGCAAAGACGCAGGCGGCCAGGAAGAAGCCCGAACCAAAGAAGCAGGAAAAGAAAACCACAGGGAAGCCAAAGGCAAAGAAATGAATGCATTTCCCTACAGGAAGAATCCTCGGTGATAATATGTTATCAGTTATTTCCAAAAGTGAAAAATTACATACGGTTTAGCGGCATGCCGAGACATGAAAAGGCACTATTGAGAAAACATAAATGGTTTTCGTCATCATTCTTTTTTTAACGGAGCATCCGGGCCGTCCGCAAAGCTTTTAAACTCAGGGGAACCTATTTAAAACCGCATCCCATCATATTGAGAAGGCATTGGAACCAGTACATTTCCCGGGAAATGATATCATGAGAGACAAGGTATGCAGGAATTGCAAGAGGTTTGTTGAGGGCTCGAAATGCCCGGTATGCAGCCAAAGCAACTTCTCGCGAAGCTGGAAGGGAATAGTGGTTGTCAGTGATCCAAACGGCTCAGAGATAGCACAGTTGCTGGGCATCAAAGCACCTGGCAAATACACGCTCTGGGTGAAGTGACCCCTAGTCATGGTGACACAATGAAGCTTGATATAAAGGAACGGAAAAAGAATGCCCTCATGAAAAGGGAGGAAGCCCTGATTTCCATAGAGCATGGAGGCAAGGCCACACCCGCCAGAAAACATATCCTTGATGAAGTGGCCAAGCTGCTCAATGCAAAGCCAGAGGGTATCATAATAAACAGGATAATAACACGCGGAGGCAAGGCACGCTCCGAAGCAAACGTATTTGCCTACCCAAAAAAAGAGGATGTGCCTGCCTGGAGACTCAAAAAGATGGAGTACAGGCTATCCAGGACAAAATCCGCTGAAGAGAGCAAGGATGCAGGCGAGGCTGCCGGGCCTGGCAATGGGCCAAAGGAAACAGGGGATGCACAAGCCGCTCCCAAAGAAGAAAAGAAGGAGCAGGCGGCCCCCGAGGAGAATGCCACCGAGTCCGGGGAATCAGAAAATACAGACACCCCTCGTGAAGATGCAAACAAGGAGGCACAGGCAGATTAGCGCCTGCGGTGATTCTTATGGCAAAGAAAGGCAAGGAAGCCAAACGGCGTGAGAAAAAACAGAGAACAGGCAAGAAGCACATGTCGGTCAAGATTCACGAGTATTACGAGATAAGCGGCAGCGAGGTCAAAAGGAAGAGAAAGACATGTCCAAGGTGCGGGCCAGGTGCCTGGCTTGCAGAGCACAAAGGCAGGCTGTACTGCGGCAAGTGCGGATACACAGAGTTCGAGAAAAAGGAAGCAGTGGCACCTGCAACCGAAGAGCAACCTGCTACCGAAACACCAAAAGAGGAAAAGAAGCAGTCCCCTGAAGTGGAAGGTGCCCAAGAGGGCGCAGAATAAAACATCATGCTTGACCAGAACCCACACCTTAAGGTGGGGATGGATGCCTGGTTCTGATTGAACAGCCATTGCCGGACCCATCTTGCAAGGAGGCAACATTATTTTAAGCCTGGATGCATAATTCTTAATATGCCCATTTTCCCAGCAGCAGAGCCGGCCATTGTTGCATGTGTCACTTACAGAAACGCATTCTCATCCTTCCTGCTCCGACTGAACAAAGGGGTGGCCGGACAGGGAAGTTCCCACAGGAGGGGGCGCAAGAAAAAGGGACTCTTTCACATCGTTGAGATTGTCATAATAACCATGGTCATGTTCGTGGTGATATTCCAGATGTCATCCATGCCCAACCCTGAAGCGGACTGGGGCAAGTCACGACTCACCGTCCAGGGCAGAGACATCCTGTACTCCATTATCGACTCAGGCGCTGACTGGTCAGATGAGAACGAGATTGCCGGTCTTGTTGATGACGCTTTTAACGGAACCAATGTAAAGTACAGTCTGGTGCTTTCCGGCGCGCCCGAGGCTTCCATATCAGTGGGTTGCCTGTGCGACGGCAGCCCCGACTGCCACAGCTTCTGTGACTGGCTTTCCGGGGAGCTGCCCCCTCCAGGAGGCTCCCTGAAATTCAATGGCCTGCCCACGGGTTTCACTGTAACAGAAACATCATCAATAAACAACCTGTTTGGTGTCATGGTGGACACCCAACCGCTCACGGGCATGGACAGGGAGGTCGCAAACTACCTCTCATCTGGCGGGGGTTTTGTCCTGGTAAGGAACCTGAGCAGCCAGGACTTCACCGATTATGGCACCACACTCAGCGAATACTTTGCTGTCAGCAGCTCTGCTGGTTCGGGTAGCGGCAGCGTCAGATTCGACCTTGACTGCATCACAGAAGACCCCGAATATTATCAGATACCGAGGTATTTCTCACACATATCCAATGGGACAGGTGACAGGTACAATATCACCAACACATTCAGTTCCTTTTCAGGAGACAGTGCCCAGAAGGGGCCTGACCCATCATGCGGCGTTACGATTCTCAGGACAGCAAACGGATATCCTGCCTGCATAGCCAGGGAAGGTGCCTCAGGCGGCATGGGAAAGACAGTGTGGGTGTCCAATGACATGTCAGTGCAGGATGACTGGAGCATACTCCTTACTTCGCTGGTGCTGTGGTCATCGGGGCACGAGAGGCAGATACTGAGCAGCGACATGGGTGTTGAAAAGGCAGCTGTTTCAATATACATGATTCCCAGGAACAATACCCAGTCCGGCTACAATCACATGTTCCAGCCCATAGAGGCCATCCTGACACTGGGATACATCTACTAGCATCGGGCATACAGATGCTTTTATTAAAACACAATCACTATCTTCTTTCATGTCAGGCAAGGAACCACCGAACTCCGGCAATCCATTCACAGACACAATTGGGATAGTAAAGATGCTGAGGTCCCCCGGTGGCTGTCCCTGGGACATGAAACAGACCATCGAGAGCGCGGTGGGGGACCTACTTGACGAAGCCGATGAGGTAAGGGAAGCCCTTGAAATGGGTGATATGAAGAATCTCAGGGAGGAGCTAGGTGACCTGTTCTGGTCCATAGCCTTCACTGCAAACATAGCCAGGGAAAGGAATTTATTCGATATGGACGATATATTAAAGGAAGTTAATAACAAGATGATAAGGAGACATCCCCATGTGTTCGGGGATGCTGTGGCCAACTCGCCTGATGATGCTATGAGGTATTTTCAGGAAGCAAAGGAAAGGGAGAAGAATGAAATTCATAAGGGATAGGGACAGGCCTGAGATACCCGGACAGGAACTCATTAGGGTGAAGCTTCCCAGGGGAAAGCAGATGCTGGGTGAGATAGAGCAGATACTGGGAGGCTCCAGGTTCAAGGTGTCCTGCAAAGACGGCAATGAAAGGCTGTGCAGGATTCCGGGCAAGTTCAGGAAGAGGATAACAGTGAGGGTCGGAGACATAGTCATAGTCGAGCCATGGGAAGTCGAGGGCAACGAGAAGGGCGATGTTGTCTGGATATACAACAGGACACAGATGGCCTGGCTCAGAAAGAGGGGTTACGCCTGACATAATCCCACAGCAACCCTTACGTCAGGACAGCTCCCCTTTAGGGGCCGCATACTTCTGTGAATGCTTATGTTAGAGGAAGTCAACATACCTGATGAGAGAAAGGGCGTCCTGATAGGCAGCGACGGTTTTGTCAAAGCCGAACTGGAGAAGCAGAGCAGGACCAGGATAGAAATAACCGAGGGCGTCACCATAGAGGGCAGCGACCCCATAATGGTCATGAAGGCTGCCGAGGTTGTCAGGACTGTGGGAAGGGGGTTCTCACCTGAAAAAGCCATGATGCTCCTGAAGGATGACTACGAGCTTAGGATAGTGAGCCTTCGGGGAGAGACAAGGAAGGCAGTAAAGCGCCTGATGGCCCGGGTCATAGGAAGAAAGGGCGCTGCCAGGACTATCCTCGAGCGCGACACAGACTGCCTGATTTCTGTATATGGCAAGACCGTCTCCATACTGGGCAAAGAGAATGATGTTCCGGCCGCCGAGGAGGCAGTGGAGAGCATACTCAGGGGCCGCTCGCATGGTTATGTGTATGCAAAGCTCAGAAAGAAATAATATTGCCTCTCAGAGGGGGTTCACGCCTTCAGCGTCCCCTTCCTGACGGCCATGAGTGTGGCCTTCGGGTCCATATAGTAGTCAGAGACTATCCTTCCGACATCATTGATGTCATTTATGTTCTTCTTTGTCAGATAGTTCAGGATTTTCTTTTTTCCCTCAATGTCAGTTTCAATGCCCTTTTCTGACATGCCTGTGTAGAGCTTGATGTCTGACATTGCCCTATAGGACTTCGCAAGCGGAATCACCTTGTCCTCAGCGGCTACCCATTGGTATAGGGTATTGAGGTCTATCTTCATCTCACTGAGACCTGAGCTCGGAATCAGTTCTGTGAGCTGGAGCACCCTCCTGATGTTCTTTCGCCTGTCCCTGTGCATGACGGCCATGAGCTGGAGTCCTCCAAGGAGGGCAACGGGTATGTCTATAGGCGGATTGACCAGTCTCCTGAACGCCTCCTCTGCTGTGTTTGCATGGAGAGTGGAATAGACGGAGTGTCCTGTATTGATCGCTTCAAATAACACAGAGGCCTCCCGGCTCCGCCTTATCTCCCCGACTATTATTCTGTCGGGCCGCATCCTAAGGGAGTTTATCAGTATATTGAGCATGCTGACCTCGCCCTTTCCTTCGGGATTGGGGGGCCTCGTGGTGAGGGGAACCCAGTGCAGGAATTTGGGGAGCTGTATCTCCCTGGTGTCCTCTATAGAGAGCACCCTGTGGTTGGGTGGGATAAAGCAGGTGAGTGCATTGAGAAGCGAGGTCTTTCCGGATGCCGTCCCGCCTGCTATGACTATGTTGAGTTCGTACTGGATTGCCAGCCAGAGGAATGCTGCCATATCCAGGGACATTGTCTTCTGCTGGATAAAATCCGTAACAGTCCAGGGCCTTCTGGCGAACTTCCTTATGGTCATGGTGTTGCCGGCCGATGATATGGGAAACAAGGTTGCGTTGGTCCTGTCGCCAGTGGGAAGGTATGCGTCCATGAGGGGCTTGAGATTGGTTATCTGCTCCCCTACGCGTCTTCCTATGGATGCTGCATAATTGTATATCTGGTTCTCATCGGAAAGCAGTATGTTGGTCTTGAGCCATCCCAGCTTTATGTGATAGACCCATACAGGGTCCTTGGAGCTGTTAACGACCACTTCCTCAAGATTGGTGTCATGCAGCAGGAATTCTATTATCCCCAGGCCGAGGGACTGCTGGATAAGGAGCCCTACAAGCGTCTGGTGTTCAGCAGGCTTGAGGTTGGGAAACTCTTTCCTTACTATGTCCGTGGCCTTGTCTGAGAACCTCTTCTTCAGGGATTTCATCTCCTCAGGGCTTATGATTTCAGCAGGCCTGAGGTCGAGTTCATCGATCAGCCGCTCCCTGATGGAGTCCAGGGCAGCCTCTGTCGCATCCCTGATCATGGGTATCATGATTTCATATATCGGCACATACTCCACAGTGCCTGAGTATATCCTTATGTTGGCCTGGACATCGTTTACAACAAGCTTGTAATGGTTGTGGAGCTTTTCTGCCTTTTCTGCCATGTGTAAATTATGTTGCTCTGTGCTTTAAATAAATCGACCGGCCCGGGGGCGATGATGCGGGCTCATATGTGAACTACCCCTCCCTAAACCCTGACGGGTTCTGAGGAAGGGGATTCCTGCTTCCACGACCGGGCTTGCCCATGAGTAGAGGTCCAATCTCCACAGGCGTAGATTCGGGCGGTTCCCGCCCTAATGCCCGGTTCAGTATCTCCAGCGAGGAATTGTAGTCCCTGTCAGCTATGAACCCACAAGTTGGGCATTTGTGCATCCTCACAGACAAGGACTTCTTCACCATGCTTCCGCACTGGCTGCATCTCTGCGTTGTGTTTCTCGCACTAACCCTCACGACACGAACACCGGCGCTCTCAGCTTTGTATTCAGTCATTTGGATTAGTCTGGACCATGACGCGTCCATTATCGATTTTGCGAGATGATGGTTCTTGACCATATTAGTGATGTTGAACTTCTCCAAAGCTATCAGGCCATAGCTGTTGACGTAATGCCTTGAGAGCTTGTGCAGGAAGTCATCCCTTTGGTTGACGACCCTTTCGTGGATCCTTGCGACGATTATCCTTTGCCTGTTCCTGTTAGCAGAGCCTTTCTTCTTTTTGGAGTGAGTTCTCTGTGCCTTCTTCAGCATTTTCAGCGACTTGTTCAGGCATCTCGGATGATCTGTGCGGTTGCCGTCGCTGTCATGGACGAGGCTGTTCAGACCGACATCGATGCCAATCTTCTTTCTGTTCCTTGTTGGCTTGAGCTTCTCTTGCAGTTCGCAGTTCATCATTGCGAACCACTTCCCGGATGGGTATCGTTTGATGGTTACCTGCTTTATGCTCCCCCTGAGATTCCTGTGTACCCGGATGGGTATCTCGCCAATCTTGGACAAGTGCAGTCTCTGGCATCGCTTGCCTGTTGAGATGACTTTGAATCCTGACTGGTTGTATGTGAATGTCTTGAACCGTCCCTTACCCTTGAACCGCAGCCTGCCGACCTTTCTACCCTTCTCCTTTGATTGGGCCAAGCCCCGCAGGGCGGAGAACAACCGGTATGGCTCGTACTGCAGGACATTTGAATGGACGCCTTTGAGTTCCGGGTGCTGCTCCTTGAACTTGGGAAGCATTGCCTGAAGCTCGTATCTGTTTGGCTTTTTCTGTTTGTTCAGGCCCTCGAGCATGTCGTTGTAGACAAGCCTGCACTTGTTCAGCGTCCACATCATCTTCTCTTCCTGCTGCCCTGACGGATACATCCTGAACCTATGCGTTCTTTGCATCTGTATCTCCTGCTCAAGAAAGAGTTCCTTGTTCCTGGTCAGGCTGCTTATCTTTGTATAATCCTGTTCAGGGTTGTGAGAGCGGGCATATAAGCCTATGGATAGGACGTTTCCGCTTTTCCGTTATGCTGCTTGATACTGGTTTGCTGCTGGAATTCGCCCATGGTGCCAGATTCATCTACTGCCAAGATTCCCTGTGCAGATGAAATGAATGTTTCGGCTCTCATCCCACGGCTCTCGCAAGGGGACTTCCCGCTGATAAGGTTTAAAAGATTTCTCTCCCATAATAAACAGCCATTATGGCAAGGAGGGGGTACTGTGTTTTCCCTTGATATAATGATAGAGAAGATATCCGAGCATGCCAGGATTGAGCCCGACAGGGTCAGGCAGCTCATATCAGAGAAGCAGGACGAGCTCTCGGGACTGGTTTCTGAAGAAGGGGCCGCATACATAGTGGCCAGAGAGATGGGGCTCAATATGATAAGAGAGGGTAGGAAGCAGCTCAAGGTAAAGAACATAGTGCCGGGTCTCAGGAGCGTTGACCTGGTAGCGCGCGTAGCCAGGGTATTCGAGGAGAGGCAATTCGAGAAGGACGGCAAGAAGGGATGTGTCATCAATGTCCTTCTGGGAGACGAGACAGGCATGCTCAGGCTCTCTTTGTGGAACGATGAGACCAGCATAATCAAGGAGGGCAAGGTCAAGGAGGGCGACACGGTCAAGGTCTCCGGGGGCTGGGCCAAGAGCGATAACAGGGACAACCCGGAACTGAAAATTGGCAGGGGGACCATAGAGAAAGTGGACCAGGTAGTGGAGCTCCCCGACAGGGCACAGCTCGAGCAGGATTTCCAGACGCTCAAGAGGGCCGATATTATGGATTTCAAGGAGGGCGGACAATATGAGACGAGGGCCGCCCTTGTCCAGGTATTCAGAAGGAACCCGTTCTTTGGGATATGTCCTGAATGCGACTCCAGGATAAAGGAGAGCAATGGCAAGTGGATATGTGATGAGCATGGTGAGGTCAAGCCGAAACAGGCACTTGTGCTCTCGGGGATAATCGACGACGGTACCGGGAACATCCGGGTGGTGTTCTTTAGGGAGCTTGCGGAGAGGATATTCGGCAAGAAGACAGATGAGTTGAAGGAGCTTGCGGACAATGCCACTGACAGCATGAGCATATTTGACAGCGTCCAGGGCCTTGGAAGGGAGTTCACGCTCAGGGGTCGCGTCAAGAGGAACAGCTTCACAGAGAGCCTGGAGTTCATGGCCAACGACATGGATGATGTCGATGCCAGGAGCGAGGCACAGGAACTGCTGAAACAGCTAGCATAACCGATATGTAGCGACATACCGGAATAGCGGAAAGCCGCTATCCATACCCTTAAAAAGGTCTGGAACAACAATCAACTGTATGCTTACAGAGACCATGTTCACGCTTGGAAGGAGGTATGCCCTCGCGGGGTATGGTGAGCAGGAGAGGATTACGAGGGACATGCTCGGAAGGATGAATCACTGGATAAAGAACGATGGCGAAGAGATGCTGATGCTGTTCTCATGCTTCATGGAAGGGGCGAGAAGCATTGATGGGGGAGATGACAATGTCTGATGATATAGAGAGTCTTGCAGGAGTGGGGGAGAAGACGGCCGAGAAGCTCAGGGAGTCCGGCTATACTGATTTCATGTCCATTGCAGCCGCCTCAGCAGGAGAGCTCGTTTCCTCGGTCGGGGTAGGAGAGGACACCGCAAACAAGATCATAGCCTCTGCAAGGGACGCCCTGGATATGGGCTTCGAGCCGGCAACCCAGGTGCTTAAGAAGAGGGAGAGTGTGGGCAAGATAACCACTGGCTCCAAGACCCTCGATGCCCTTTTGGGAGGCGGCATGGAGAGCCAGGCCATAACAGAGACGCATGGAGCATTCGGGTCAGGCAAGTCCCAGATTGCGCACCAACTCGCAGTGAATGTCCAGCTCCCCAAGGAAAAGGGCGGCCTCGGGGGCAATGCGATATTCATCGATACAGAGCAGACATTCAGGCCCGAGAGGATAATGGAGATGGCCAAGGGACTCGGACTGGATCCCAAGAAGGTCCTGGAGAACATCCTCGTGGCCAGGGCATATAATTCAGACCATCAGGTCCTGCTGGCAGAGAAGACCGAGGAGCACATCAAGAACAATAACATAAAGGTGATAATCATTGACTCCCTGACGAGTTCCTTCAGGAGCGACTACACAGGAAGGGGCACCCTGGCGAACAGGCAGCAGAAGCTGAACCGGCACCTTCACACACTTCAGAGGCTGGCCGACGTCTATAATACAGTCATATACGTCACCAACCAGGTGATGTCCAGGCCCGATATACTCTTTGGTGACCCGACAACACCCATAGGGGGCCACATCCTAGGCCACCAGGCCACATTCAGGATCTATCTCAGAAAGAGCAAGGGCGAGAAGAGGATAGCCAAGCTTATCGATTCCCCCTGCCTCCCTGAGGGAGAGACCGTGTTCAGGGTAGTGACGGACGGCATAAGGGACGACTGAATAATCACAACCCCGATTCGTTCTCTGCGCAGCGGCTATTTATTACATCCCGGCCACAATAATATAACAGGTTGCCATGGCGTCTCCCCTCTTGCTGGACATAGGTCTTATTATCCTGATAGCTACGCTTTTGGCATAT
>DAOVFN010000087.1 GCA_030672885.1 Candidatus Aenigmatarchaeota archaeon
GATTGCATTCTCCCTGGCGGCATTGAGTATCTCTGAACTGTCCAGTCCCCTCAGGTCGGCTATCTTGCCCGCTGACCTTATTATGTTCCAGGGAAAGTTCCTTTCCCCCTTTACTGGTGAGAGGAACGGCGAATCGGTTTCCAGCAGGAGCCTGTCCAGAGGGACTGCCTTGGCCACCTTTCTCACTCCCTTATTGAACAGCACCTGAGTGGAGACCGATACATAGAAGTCCGGAACCTGCGCTATTTCCTGCGCCAGCTCCCTCTTTCCCGAGAAGCAGTGAAATACACATGCCAGGCCAGAGTCCCTGACAAGCCCGAAGCACTCCCTCTCGGCGTCCCAGCTGTGAATCACCAGGGGTTTCTTGAGTTCCTGTGCCAGCTTTATGAACCTCCTGAATATGACTTCCTGCTCCATCCTCTTCCCCGGGTCGCTCTCCCAGTGGTAGTCCATGCCCACCTCACCCACACCCACTACACACTCCCTGTTCTCTCTGATGAGCTTCATCACTCCCTCTGGGTTCGTCCCTTCAATAGGGTGATACCCCAGTGTAGGAAAGAGGAATCCCTGGTTCTCCCTGCAAAGCTCCAGGACCTTTAGGCTCTCATCGTATCTGGCCGAAGACACGACCACCCCATTAATCTCCTCCCGGCACCTCTCCACAATCTCTCCGACATCCTTCTCAAAATCAGGAAAGCACAGATGTGCGTGCACGTCAATCAAAACAAACACCCCCTATTCAGATTCACCGAAGAAGTACACCAGGGTCTCCTGGATGGTCCTGGCCTCAACCACCCGGATGCCTGATTCTTCTCCTATATCAATCTTCTTTGGGACCTGTTCCATGGTGCATATTCTGGATATCCCCACATGCTGGCAGCGCTCTCTTTTCTCATACACTATCTGCTCTGACTGCCCCTCAGGAACGAGCAGCAGGGTGGCCCCGATGTCCCTTGCCGCAATGGCCTTGGGCAGTATCTCGCCCACCGGCCCTATGGTCCCGTCGTGGTTTATGATTCCTGTTATCATTACAGTTGTATTGATGTTCCTGCCTGTGAGGGCTGCGATGGTCGCTATGGTCATGGCCGCCCCCGCGGACGGGCCCTCTATCACGCTGGCATTGGCCCTTATGGAATATGTTATGTCATAGAACGACAGGTCAATCCCGGTTATGCTCTCAGAGACGCTCCTCGATACCCTTATGGAGTTCTGTGTGTCTGTCCAGAACAGCAGCTTGTCAATGTCCACAAGGGCCCTCCGGGTTCCCGGCACTATGCAGACATCGAGCAGGGTGGCCACGCCGTTCCCTTCCCGGTCCACTGCCGGTACGATTATTGTGGCCGCTGAGACATTGCTCCCACTGAACATCTCCATATGGGGCCTGAAGGCCTCAGTGGCATGTGTGTAATTATAATATGTTATGGTCTCTGAACTCAGGAACCCTCCTATGTATGCACCGATTGCGATGCCTATCACGAGAGCGATAATGCGTGTCTTCATACCATTCCTTGATATATGTGCCCGGCCGGATAAATAGCTTGCCTGAAGTTTTATCCTAGCTGCCGCCGTCAAAGACCTGTGGGGGTTATCAGCCGATTGGTTGCATATGGTTGAGAGAAATTCCGATAATATAATTTAAATCCCTCTGCCAATCCAGTCCTATGGATTCTGCTGACATAGCCATAATAGGAGGAACCGCCTCTATTGACCCTGGCCTTCTGAGGGAAGCCAGGGACGTATCTGTTGCCACCCCGTACGGGAAGCCCTCTGACGCCATAACCCTGGGAACCCTTGACGGCGTCAGGGTTGCCATACTTTTCAGGCACAGCAGGAAGCACACAATCCCTCCACACCTTATAAACCACCGCGCCAACATCGATGCGCTGCACAGGCTCGGCGTGAAGAGGATAATAGCCACCGCCGCGGTGGGCTCTCTCCAGGAGGACTGCAGCGCCGGCGATGTCGTCATACCGGACCAGTTCATTGACTGCAGCAAGGAAGTCCACACATTTTTTGGCGAGGGCAAGTTCTATCACATCTCAATGGCAGATCCCTTCTGCCCTGATATCAGGCAGGCACTGACAGGCACTGCCAAAAGGCTCAATCTCAGGCTCCATGAGAGGGGAACCTATCTCAGGATAGACGGTCCCCAGTTCTCGACCCGCGCTGCCTCAAAGATGTACAGGCAGTCTGCCGACATAATAGGCATGACATGCGTCCCAGAGGCCATCCTTGCCAGGGAGAGGCAGATGTGCCTGGCCGTGCTGGCAACAGTCACTGACTACGATGTCTGGTCAGACAAGCCAGTGAGTTATGACGAGATAAAAAGGGTGATGGCCATGAACATTGAGAACACGAGGAAGATATTGCACGATACCATAAGGACACTCCCCATAAGGGGCTCGTGCTCCTGTGGCAGCGCCCTTGAGGGCGCCGAGGCCTAGGTCTTTTCCTGCAGCCCTGCAATCCCCTTCTCTGATGCCTCTATTATGCCCCTCTCTGTTATGATGCCTTTTACATACCTTGCCGGGGTAACATCAAAACCCGGGTTCCTGGCCTGGCTCTCCTGTGGGGCAATCCTTACTGTTTCCATGCGATGCCCATCCCATCCGAACATAGAGAGCACCTCATCACAGTCCCTTTCCTCGATGGGAACGCTGTCTCCATCCGGGCATTTCCTGTCAATGGTGGATGTGGGCGCTGCCACATAGAAAGGCACCCCGTTCTCCTTGCACAGCACCGCCTTCTCATATGTCCCGATCTTGTTCACCACATCACCATTGGCGGCAATCCTGTCCGCGCCGACTATGAACATATCCATCTCCCCGCGCCTGATATAGTGGCCTGCTGCATTGTCCGCTATTATGGCGTGCGGGATTCCCTCCTGGCCCAGTTCCCATGCGGTCAGCCTGGCTCCCTGGCACCTCGGCCTGGTTTCGTCCACCCAGACAAATACTTCCTTGCCCTGCCTCTTTGCGGCATATATGGGTGACAGCGCCGAGCCCCAGTCCACAAAGGCCAGCCATCCTGCATTGCAGTGAGTGCCAATCCTGTACCCGCTCTTTATAAGGTCCGCTCCCAACACGCCTATGCTCTTGCACGCTTCTGCGTTGTCATTCGCAATGGTCTCTGCCGTCCTTGCAGCAGCAGCCCTGGCCTCTGGCGGATTCTTTTCCCTGGCGGCATCCAGCACCAGCTCCACTGCATAGAAGAGGTCCTGGGCAGTGGGCCTGGCCTTCCTGATGTATTCAGCTGCCTCCCTGATGCCCTCCTTGAACATGTCATCAGGGGCCTCCAGCATTCCCTGGGCCATGGCATACCCTGCCGCCGCACCGATGGCCCCGGCTCCCCTCACCACCATATCGGTGATGGCGTCCGCGGTCTCCCTGTATGTCCTGAAGCCAGCGACATCGAACCTGTGCGGTATGAGGTGCTGGTTTATCATCTTCACCATGCCGTCCTCGAACCACACCGTGCGATAATGCTTTCCGTTCACAATCATGTTCACACCTTGACATCAATCAGCCTGAATCCCTTCACATCCACGAGCCCCATGTCCGTGAGCTTCAGCTCTGGTATGACAGGAAGCGCCAGGAAGGCCATGCTCATGAAGGGGCTCCCGAGCCTGCATCCCATCCCCCGGGCGCTCCCGTGAAGCTTGTCCAGCTCCTTGCTGACTTCCCCGGCAGTCCCTGTGGACATCAGGCCAGCCACCGGCAGTTCCAGGATGCCGAGCAGCCTGCCGTCCCTTGCCGCAGCCAGTCCGCCGCCAGACTTCCTCAACCCATCCATTGCAATGAGCATGTCATTGTAATTCTCCCCCACGCATATAATGTTATGGGAATCATGCGCGACAGTGGATGCCAATGCTCCGGACTCCAGTCCAAACCCCCTGACAAACCCG
>DAOVFN010000030.1 GCA_030672885.1 Candidatus Aenigmatarchaeota archaeon
GCATAACGAACTGGCCGGGCTCGCTCTTGAGTGCCTTTCCGAACACGAGCCTCCTCAGTCCCTGGCCTCCTCGACAATCCTCGTTACCTCGAACTGCTCGTGAAATTCCCTGCTCATACCCTCTCCGCGCCCCGCAATCAGGGCATCCTCCTCAGGTCCTTTAGCCTCTTAGCTCCTTCCTTGTCCATCTCCTTTCTGAGGTCCTCTACAATCCATTCCATGAACTCTCCCACCTGGCCGGTGCTCTTGAGGTCAAATGCCGTCCCCATGGCCACGGCATCAGCCCCTGCCTTCACGTACTCGACGATGTCCCTGCCTGATGATATCCCGCCCATGCCTATTATAGGTATCTCAGGGACACTCTTCCTTATGATTCTCACACTCTCTAGGCCCTTTTCTTTTATCCCCGGTCCCGAGAGCCCGCCCTCGACATTGCTCAGCACAGGCCACCTTATCCGCGGCGTGCCCGAGTGCGTGGGCCCTATGGTATTGGTCGCGGATATGGCGTCCGCCCCGGCATCCCAGCACGTCCTGGCCACCTCCTCCAGATTGTCTATGCTCCGGGACAGCTTTGCAATGACAGGCTTCCTGCACGACCGCTTGGCCGCGTCCACAAAGGCCTCCACTGCTATGGGATCAGAGCCTAAAGCCTTCCCTATCCTCTCCCCTGGCCTGGGATGCGGACACGAGAAATTGATTTCAAATGCATCGCATGCGTACTGCATCTCCGATACCATCTCCCTCATCTCGGCTATGCTCGAGCTGAACACCGAGACTATGAGCGGCTTGCCCAGGGGATAGGCATCCAGCAGCTCCTCGAGCATGGCCCTGTATCCGGGATTCGGCAGGCCCACAGCATTGATGTAATCCTTCTCAGAGAGTTGCGCAAACACCGGGTTCTCATAACCCTCCCTCTCCCTGTATCCGATGCTCTTGGTCACCAGGGCCCCGAAGTGCTCCCGGAGCCTCTTCAGGACAGGGACAAACGAGAATATCCCCGAGGCATTCATAACAGCCGGCTCTATCTTCATGCCGCATATCTCTGCAGAAACATCCACTCTGGCCATGGTCTTCCCCATTCAGAATTGCAGCAAAGAAATAAATTAGGCTCGGGCTGGTTCCATATTCAAATACAGTATCGGACAAAATCTTGTGCATCAGCACGAGAGTGCATGCACATCTCTTGAAACCAGCGGTTTCAAGTCTTTGCAGCAGATCTGCAAATCTCTCGCATTGGCATGCAAGACTTTTTGGAATAATGTCCGATACGACTAATAAAGGACAATTTCCAATTTGTTATGCCCTTTACTATAATTGGTTATGAGGTATAGAATAAATAGCAAGAAAGGCAGATAAGACATAAATGTGTTTTTATTGCTTTCTGTTAACTTCTCCACAAATATGATGTGGTCACATGGAATCATTGAAAAAGCAGGTCCTTGAGAACCTTGGCCTGGTCAGGAATGAGGTGGCGGTCTATCTGGCACTCATGAGACTTGGTTCTGCCTCTGCAGGCAGGATAACAAGAGAATGCTGTCTGCACAGGAGAAATGTGTACGATTCTCTTGAGAAGCTTGTCCAGAGGGGACTCGTCGGTTATGTCACAAAGGGGAAGACAAGGCATTTCGAGGCCACAAACCCCCAGAGGCTTCTTGATTTATTGAGAGAAAAGAGAAAGAAGCTGGAAGTCAGTGAAAGAAGCCTCGAATCAGCCATGCCGGAACTTGTTACAGCCAAACAAGTGAAGGAAAATCAGAATGTGAGCATCTTCATGGGCAAGGAGGGAAGAAGGGTTGTTTTCGAGGACATACTGAAAACAGCAAAAGAGAACTGTGTTCTGGGAGGCCACCCACCATCCAAATCAGCAGAGAACTACACGAAACAATACAACAGAAGAAGGGCAAGGGCTGGTATACAGAACAAGATGATTTACAACAAGAGACATAAATATATCAAATTTCTGAAAAATCTTGAACATACTGAAGTGAGAATCATGCCCAAGGAGCTCAATTCCAAAGTATCCTTCAACATATATGATAACAAGGTAGCTATTTTATTCAACATTGATGAAATGCCGCTTACTATCCTCATAGACAATGAGAGTGTCGCCAATGATTTCAGGGAATACTTCAATTTCATCTGGGACATCTCCAAGAAGGCCTGATGTGGTGATTTCCACCACCGCTCACGTTTTTACCTCCCCACTTCTTTTGATAATCGGTGATGTCATGTTTGAAGTTTTACAGCAAACAGAAACCGACCACCGGTCTTTCTATAAAGCAACCGAGAGCCATTTAAAGACCCTCTACAAGATAAAGGATTCCTTTTCAGGGGTGCCAGGGGAAGAGTTTGTTAACCGATATATCGATGCATTCTCAAAAACAGCTTCTCCATTTGTTGTCAATCTTGACCTCAATTGTTCTGAGTATGCAGGAGATTTTGACAGGATGCTTGAGAAATCGCGAGACATTACAGAACACATGAAAAGGACAGTCAAGGCCACAGCAAAGCAAGTCTCGGGTTATAAGATGAATGAGCAGTCCATGCTCACCTTTCTGATAGCACAGGAGCCCCGGTTTGTTGAACATGCAAAGGAACTCTACTATGATGAGGTCGGTGTCGAGCCTGTATTGTGGACAGATGAGAAGCTCAGGGACATACCGAGCACGACCTACCAGACAGCCAGGATAATATATGGTCTCGGTTATGATGCTATCCACTGCATGCCCCAGATAGGCCAGGATGTTGCGGGAGCACTCCAGAAGGCAGCAGGAGAGATGGGCAACAGAGGAACGGTTCATGTTATCAACCTCACACACCCGGGATATGAGTCTGTCAAGGAAGACTATCACAAAGACCCTGTCGGAACAATAAACCTCATGAGGAAGAGGGCCCTGGGTTCAACAACAGATGTTGAGATAGGAAAGGACACACACCAGGTTAATGTGAGGTCAACAGGGACAATAGAGCCTGCAAACAGGCCCGATGAGATATACCAGGGCCGCAGGGACATGTACAATGATGACATCATGATAATCTCAATAGGCATCGGCCCCCAGGGAGCGCTTCCAGGATGCGCCCTGTATTCCGGCGCCTCGATTGAAGGCATAGGAAGGTTCATCTTTCAGGAGGAAGAGGGATTTTCAACACCTGAAAAAATGGAAAGAAAATCCAGGGCATCCAAGAGAAGCTGCCTCCATGCCCTGAATGCCCGCTATTCTGATACGCTGCAGCCATATCCCCTAGACAGAGTAATGGAAGAACTCAAGGATTTCAATCCCTCAATACGGGATGTTACAAGGGAGGGCCTTGACAGGGTCTATAAGATGAGGCTGGGGGAGCATGAATCCGGATGATGAAAAATCAGACTCTTTTATAGAGATAACATACAAGAATAGAAAGAAAAGGATTCTCGTCTCAGACAATGATGTAGAATCCATTCACGTCTCAGTCTGAAACTATATGTTCTTATAAAACTTTTCATCAAAGCCATGGCATGAAAGGGAAAAACATGTTCCATCTGGACTATGGAGTCATACTGGCAATAGATGTTTCTGAAATGGATGATATCAAGATGCTGGTTGAGGTAGGAGAAGGGCTTGACGGTGTTGTTGGATACAAGCCAGGGAGCCTTTCCATACTTTCCAGTAACGGGCTCCCCGGGCTAGCAAAGGAAATGAGAAAAATAACGGGAAAACCCCTCATTATGGATTGGCAAAAGCTTGTTCCAGACTATCCCATGGAAGAACCCACCAGAGAGGCTTTGATTGAATCTGCTAAGGGTCTTTCAAACATATTGAAGAGGGCTAAAATTCAAGGGGCTGTAATATATCCATGCTTGACAGCATTTGATTCCCTGCCTCAGACTGTCTACACCGAAGGAATTGCAGAGAAGGGCGTTGAGCCATTTGTTGTAGGGAGGTTCACCTCTGACGGGGGTCTTATTAAAGAGGGGGGTGTGCTCCCTGATAACACACCTGAACTTATTTATGAGCGGGCTGCCAGAGAAGGTGTTGAGTATTTTATTATGCCTGGCAACAGGCCAGAGGAAGTCAGGGGATTCATGGAGATTGTCCTAAAAAACATGCCTGTCCCTGAGCCAAAGATAGGCATGCCTGGTCACGGATTACAGGGCGGGACCATAAAAGAGGGCTTCAAGTCCACGCTGGGATACCCCACCTATGCAATTGTTGGGCCTGTGGATTGTGTGAATGTTACCGACAAGAACAGCATCAGGGAGAGCCTTAAGCCCTATTGCGATGAAGCTCTTGGGTTCATTTAGGTTTTTTTATTACTTTGCATTAATTTGTTTCTATTTGGTGGGTCATATGTATAATAATAAGAAGGGAGTAGTTATTGATAATGTAGGCGTCCTTCTATATGACCCTCTGACGAATCTGGACTGGCTGGCAGCGAGATACGGGGTTGACGAAGACAAATTGAATCAGGCAAAGAACAGAATCTGGGTAAAAGAATTCTCTGTGGATCCAGAGATGACACCGTACCATTTCTGGAGCAAGGTCTTTGGAGAGGCCGGAGTTGCTATCGACCAAAATGATGCTGAGAAAATAAATAATGAAATAATAGACAGGCACTATCCCCATGAAAGGATGCTGGAATATGTTAGGGAACTTAGAGAAAACCCCGATGTTGTCACTAACCTCTGGACCAATGTTAGCAGTGACTGGCTTCAAAAAATTGATGAAAGGCTAGACCTGACAAAAACCTTCGATTATATCGCAGCCTCTTGCATTGAAGGAAAAAGAAAAAATAATCCCGATTTTGTCAGAAATATGCTGAGAAAGATGAAAGAGGATGGTTGTGGGCCTATTGCAGGGATAGACGATCAGGAGAGGAATTTAAGAGTATTGAGAGGGGCAGGGGTTGACCCAACCATACTTTACACATGTGAGGAACAGACAATAAAGGAGCTAGATAGATTCATCAGTGAGCGATATGAAAGATGAACTCAAGGAGATAGGTTTGAGCAAGAATGAGTCTGCTGTATATTTTACGCTGCTGAGGATAGGGGCTTCTTCTATAGGAAAAATTTCAGAGCACTCAGGGGTGCACAGAAGAAATGTCTATGATGTCATAGAAAGACTAGGAAAGAAAGGCCTCATATGCCAGACAGTCAAGGAAAGAATCAAGCAATTCAAGGCCGCAAGCCCCATGAACCTGCTTCACATAATAGAGGAAGACAGGGAAAGGCTCAAGACAAAGGAGGAGAAGACAAAATCAGTTGCATCAGAACTGCTGTCGGCCTACAATCGCTCATTGGAAAAGAAGACCAATGTAACTCTCTATAAAGGCATCAGGGGCATAAGAACGGTTCTCCAGGACATCCTGAATACAGGAAAGGAGAACCGCGTCCTCGGTGCCCATACACCACCCGACATCATAGCAAGCTATATTGTCAACTTTCATGACAGAAGGATAAGACTCGGCATAAGGGACAGGCTCATCTTCAACAATGATTTCAAGAGGGCAAGGGCACTCGCAAAGATGCCCCATACCGAGGTAAAGCTGATGCCCAAAAAGCAGGAAAGAACAACCTGCATAAACATCTACGGTAACAAGGTCGCTGTGCTCTCATGGTCAGAGCCAATTTCTATTATTATAGAAAATAAGGGGATAGCAGACAACTTCAGATACTACTTCGATACACTCTGGAGCGTACTAAAGTAATGTGCCAGTGTGCTGGCTCGCCACCACACAACAATTAATTCCAAAATAAAAAATCTTTCTTTAGTATAAGAACTGGTGGAGGTAATTCAATGACCCTAAAAAAGGCACCGGGCTTGATGCCCGCTATTGATATGAATACTGGCCGTGCAATCATTTATATTAACAAATTGAAGGGACTTGAGGACGAGATGACAGGACTCAAGATGGGAAGCCAGGTAATTGGAGGAGGAATGGCTTACCACGTGACGGATAGGCTATTGAGAGATATTGATGCAGATCAAATGCCGAAGGTTGTTGACCTACAGAAAGGCGGTACAGACATTCCAGATATCATAAAAAAACAATTAGAACCCGCAAAGGAATACAAATATGAAGGATTTATTGGCCATCCTCTGGGTTCTGGATATAATCCTGATGCAATGACAGAGAAAGAATACGGGTCAAGCCAGGCATTCATTGGGTATTGTAAAGAAATGGATTTGACACCAATAGTGGTTCTTGAACTCACTCCTCCAGGGTCAACACATTTTTTGAGAGATGGAGCTTCAGAGGAGTTAGCCAAAGTATCCTATGATTTGGGAGTCCGGACCTTTGTTGGTCCAGCAACAAGACCGGAAAGAATTAAGGTTTATAGAAAAATAATCGGAGAAGAATCAAGAATAATTTCTCCAGGAGTGGGCCCCCAAAAGACAGGAGACCCATTGAAGGATGCAGAAAGTGCGGTGTTATCAGGAGCTGATGACATAGTCATTGGAAGGGCGCTGATAAACAGTGAAAACCCAGTCGAAACCGGAAAAAGATTATACGAAGTAATCTACAAAGCTCATAGAGAACGGAAGGGACTGTAGATTGCAGTATAAATGATTTACTGCTGTATATATCAGAATAGGTGCAAGACCATTTAGATTAGCTAGATTATGTTTCCTCGAAACCCTTAAACCATAACATGTCTGCAATTCCCTTACGGAACTGTAGATTAAACCAGTGAATTTAGGCAACAATTTAATCGTCCCGTTCGGGATGACTTCGTTAATTCTATCAAGAAAGGAGGTGAGTTTTTTTCTGTCTTAGGAGGTCTAACGTTTTCTTACAAATCATTTAACCAAAGAAAGGAGCATAATATGAACAGCACGGGCATATTAACAATGAACAGGAACGAGCTGTTAAGGCTCTATTTCGGTAACATATCGCGATTCCTGTCCTGGGAGGAAATCCGGCATATCCTGACCGAACTGAACTGCTACTGGGAATACAACTGGGGCCTGGCCGATGAGGTTCCCGGGTATCACGCCGAGCTCAAGGGCGGGCTGCACAGTGATTGCTTCCTGAACCTGAAGGATGCCCTGAAACATAAAAACATAAGGATGATGTTTGCCAGCCAGCTCAAGATGAAGATGCGGGAGATGATAGGTTATCCAAGGTTTCTTCGTTCCTCCTTCATATGCGGGATTCCCACAGCAGCGACAGAACTCGGAAGGGACCTGGCCACCCTGATGGGCACACGGTTCCTTGAGATGGAGAAGAACGGTGCTGGTGAGATCGTCATCAGCGAAGAAACCGAGATGCCCATGTCCGGTGAAAGTGTCATCATAGTCGAGGACCTGTGCACAAGGGGGACCGGTGTCTCAGAAGCCATAAGGGAAATAAAATCAAGGATACCTGGTGTGCATGTAATGAAAAGCATACTATATATCGTCAACAGGGGAATCCTGGACGTTGTCGCTGTAAACGGCGTAGGAACCTTTGAGATCGTGCCCCTTGCAGCAAAGAAGATAAA
>DAOVFN010000071.1 GCA_030672885.1 Candidatus Aenigmatarchaeota archaeon
GCTCAGGTTGAAGTGCTTCTTTATCTCGTCCTTGAATTCGTACAGATTCTCTTCGCAGCTCTTGAGGTAGGCAGACCTTCTCTTGGAGTAGAACAGATAGTCATAGAACCAGAACAGTCCCTTCAGGAAGGGGTTGTTGAAGTCGAATCTTGTGGTGAGTTTGCCATCAAGCCGCATGGTGAATTCCCCGACCTTGTCCTCTTTTGTCTGTTTTCCCTGGACCTTTATGTTGAACCGCTGATTGGACCACCTGCTCAGTTCGTCGCCCTTCTCAACCCACCATGTGAAGTAGAACTCCACGGGATCATCTGAATCGTCCCATCTGAAGTCGGTCTCGCTTATGCCCGCGGATGTGACCCTGAAGAATGGCTGGAGCATCCCCGCAATCTTGCTTGCCACACCAAAGGGGCTCTTCCCGGAATATGTGAGAAATATGAATCCCGCAGGGGCCAAGCAGTCCTCTACTATCTGGATGGTTCCCATGGGCGCACCTATTTGGTTTCCCTCAGCTCCCTGAAGAGTTCCTGAAGCTGCTTCTGAATCATTATGGTGAGGTGTTTGCACTCCTCATTGTATTCCTCTCGCTTTTTGTGGTATAGTATCCTGTGCCAGAACGTCCTGATGAACTCATAGAACAGGGAGCGCTGCCACAACGTATCCTGGGGATACTCTGTCCTGAGATAAGGCTTTATCCTTATTGTGGCGTTGCCTGCCTTCTCGTCGCCCTCTCCACTGGCAACTATCTTGATATAGATATAGCTGAACTGGTCTATGTCCTTGTGGACAAACCATACCGTCTTGAACTTCTCTGTTATGCCCTTGCCCCAATTGAATTTCTCCTCCTGGATTGCGCTGTCAGGCACGTTGAGCACAGACTTTACCATATCATAGAGCCTTTGGTATATCTTGGGCGCATTAGGCCCCACATATCTCAGAACAACATCCCCGGGGTCCTTGGGGAAGCAGTCGTCCTGTATCATCATCTTTGTCCTGGCATAGACCATTGAATCACTCTCCAGCTTATATATAATTTGGAACAGATAATATTAATTAGTATGTTCGGCATTACAGGAGTCATAGCTGGTATCATAATGATAATTATAGGTGGGCTTTTGGTGTTCTTTTTTCCATCCGCTTCGATTTATCGGCCCCAGGAATTTGACATAGCGATCGTGGTGGCGGGCTTTGTAATGATAATACTCGGCGCAATAATGGTCTTTGTATAGCTGGCAGCGTATTCGTCCCATGCCTGCTGTGGCATATGAGGAATGTGTGATGGTTGTATGGCAAATGAAAGCGACCAGGAAATGAAGGAAATTGAGGGTATCGGAAGGGATAGATGGGAATCCTACGACTATTCTGAGGGAGAGTTCGGCCTGAGCGACAGCGAGAAGTCAGAGATAGACAGGCACAGCCTGGTGATAGATTACATGCAGAAGATTGCCAGGACACCTGGGATTCCCATATACATGGGTCATGTGTTCTTTGTCATGCCGCTTAATACGGACATAGTCCTGAATTTCACCACCACGATGGGAAAGTGTTCCGGGATGTACTGGTCATATATATTCCAGATGCCCAAGTGGGCATATAATGTCAGGAAGGTCGACGAGTCAATGGATGTCTCGCCTATCCATGCCGATACATACAATCTCTTTATGGGGCAACGCCAGAAACTCGAGGGTCAGATAAAACAGGGACTGGCCTCTGCCATGCAGGCCGTGACGGATTATGAACTGCTGGCTCACGATTCCCGCCGCTACAGAGAGATGATTGACTACTTCAAGGAGGGAAGGAAGGACGAGCACGTTATCCGAAGCCTGTTCGTGGACAGGGTGGATTCCTACACAGGCGAAGGATATTCAATGATTACCATGGCCAAGAGGTGGCCCACTATAATAACGGACTTCATAAGGATGGGCCAGGAGAAGTATGTCAAGAAGAAATGGACCGCGGACGATGTTATCCGTGAACTGGACGTCACCCAGGCCGAGGCCACAGTCCTTATCACCAAGAACAGGCTATTCCAGGAGTGGAAGAAGCTCTTTATGCCCACTGTGGCCGAAAGGTATGCCCGGGTCGAGGCCATGGTGAATGCCAGAAAGAAGTCAGTGAATGAATACAAGAACTGGCTCAAGCCCTATGTAGCCAGGCACAAAATGATGAAGGAGAAGACCGAGAACCCATCGGCATTTGCCACAGACGCTTACATGGCACCGGCATTCGGCACGGGATATGCCACGACCTCGGTCCGCCTCTGGGTGTGGAAAGAGTTTCCTGTGAGCGAGAAGCGGAAGCCCGAAGCCAGAACAGAGCACAACATAGACGGCATACCATGGATTATAGATCCCCTTGACGACTTCGTGAGGGAGTGGGCCAGGAAGATTGAGTACAAGTACCGGTTCGAACCAGGAACATATGACGACAAAGCTATCAGGGCCATCCTGAAGAACTCTGTCGTAGCCTATCCGCAGCAGGCAGAGGGGCCTGTTCATCCCATGGTGCCATCAGAACTCTATTATGTCATGTTCGATATCAAGATTGACAGGACAATCATAAAGGTTCCTCCTCCTGCAGGAGGAGAGATAGAAGACCTGATGATAAAACCCATGAACACATGGATTGCCTCCCAGAACGCCATCCTGGTGCACCTGATAGAACTTAATGCCAAGGAGAAGGCATTCAGCAGGGAGGTGGATGAGATGCTCGGCACCAAGAAGATTGAAGATGTATATATGGAGGAATCCAGGATACTGCTCGGCAAGGAACCCCTGAAAAAGAAGGAGAAGAGTTCAGCAGCGCGCTTTGTGGACGGCACCAATGACAGGTACAGGGCAGTAAAGAAAAGATTGGGCAAATACAGCAAGTATCTCTTCAGGCCAGGGCCATATGAGAGTTCATTCCATGAGAGGGTTGTCAAGATGTACATGCCTGAGATCGGCGGATTCTATGGGCAGCAGGTCGACTTCTGGAAAAAAAAGGCCGGTGTGGGCTGAGCCCACAGGAAAGAGACTTTTATTCCATTGAAACAAAGTATACACAGTCAGCTATATGGCGGGGGAGTGTTTCTATGGGATACAGGATTGGCGTGACCACTGGACTGCACTACGTAGCCAGGTCAGAGGAGCTTGCTACAGCAGTAAAGAAGCTGGGGTACGGCCTGACCAGGGGCACGAGCTGCATAGAGATGGCACTGGACGTTCCCCACGAGGTGACAGAGACCGAGGGAGTCGAGGTCAGGCACATCGCCAGGAAGCAGAATATGGAAATTCTTATGCACGGCTCCCTGACCATACCCATGGGCATACCAGAGAGGTCTGACTGGAGGGATGCCCAGGACCACATAGAGAAATCCATAACCTCAGCCGTCCATGCCGGGGCCACCTATGTCAATTTCCATGCATGCCTCAATATATGGCTTGAGCTCATGACATATACCTCAAGGAAGCTCACCATGTCATTCTGCGACCACGAGGGACACTTCATCTCGCGCATCCTGAAGGAGTGCGAGCCCCTCAGGGAGTGGTTTGTGAGGGAGCGGGGCGACTTCTACTGGCGGGACATCCTCTCGACCAAGGAGTACACAGAGGCACAGAGCGAGACGGTTATAAAATTCGACAGATGGCAGAAGGATGAGTTTCAGAAAAGGCTTAAAGATGAGGGCGTTGAGCAGAGTATCATTGACAGTGTATTGCAGATAGGAAGATTCCCTGAAATCGGTCTTTCTGCAAGGGGGGCGGAACGGATGCTGAACGAGGCTGCGCGGGAGGGAAAATCCAGAGGGGAGGCAGAAAAACTGGTAAAAAGGGAGGCAGAAAAAAGGGAAACCCTTCAGGAGAAGGGCAGGAAGATAGTGGAAAATATCAACAACAAGGGCATAATCAAGAGGGCAGAATTTCAGAACGATGTCCTGGAAAGAGTCCTTGATGAAAAGCTTGCTGGGGGAAAGAGCTGGGAATCAGAGGAGCTGCGCGGGGCCCAGGGTATCCTTGACGGCTACCACATAATGGCGCATTACATGTTCTATACCAGGGACCCCATATGGGTCGAGATGGCCAGGTTCTATCCCCGGCTGAGCGAGAAGTACAACATGAACTACTCTAATCCGAAGTGGCTCCACGATGCCTGGAGGAAGGCCGAGGATAAGAATGACCGGGTGTTCAAGGAGTTCTTCTATGGCGTGGTGGCTGCGAAGTTCCTTAAGGGTCATATGAAAAGGGCGCTCGATTGGAGGGACAATGTGCTGATTCCCAAGAAGCTCAAGGGCCAGCCAGGGCTGCAGAAGATTGCAAATGACATGATATTAGCGATAGAACACCCCGATTCCAGGGACCCCCAGCACGCCGGACTGTTCCTCCTCTGGAACACCAGGCAGATATATGTCGCTGTCAAGGTGATAAGG
>DAOVFN010000012.1 GCA_030672885.1 Candidatus Aenigmatarchaeota archaeon
CTGAAGAGACATATATACCAATAAAGCCGATATCATATCTCCTGGCAACAGAGAGGTTCTTTCTCCTCACTGTCCTGAGAAAGAGGGGAATCCCGACCATCAACCTGAATATGGCCAGGTCGACCAGTGCGGCCACCCGGATGGTGGAATCAGGAACGTACCCGATGATAATCAGGACCACTGAAAAGAAGACAGGCATCGTAGTCAAGAACTATAAAGAGGCCAGGGGCATCATAGACGCGCTTGCGCATCTCAACCAGCCCATAGTCATAGAAGAGACCCGCAGGGATATTATATCAGCGTACGTGGCAGAGCCTGGTGTTATGGCCTCGGTCAAGAAGAAGACCAAGGCAACGGATGTGCTGTTTGCTTCAGGGGAGTTCAAGAACCACAGGATAGGCATTGACGAGGAGCAGCTCGCCCTTGAGACTGCCCGGTCCATGGATGCCCATATAGCCAGGGTGGACATCTCCCTGAACGGAGACCCGGTCGTGGTCAATGTGGAGCTGAATCCAGAACTTATCGGGCCCAGCAAAGCGAGCGGCGTAAACATACCCGGCAGGATAATAGAGTCAGTAAGGGACAACCACAAGTCCTATACCGAGAGGCCCATCATGCTGAAGTTCTTTGAGGACGCCAAGTCTGTGGTCAGGGACGTCCTGAAGGGCAAGCACCTGCTATAGGGGTCGCGGGTTGCCCCATCGGGACAGCATAAGCCATAGTTGATGACACAGCATGTTAGAAAAGCTTACTTGAATGTCAGATCACATGATTTTCTAAAAAATTATGTCATGTACCATATATTAATATTAAAAAGGTAAGTATTCTAATCCAAAGCATTGTATCGGGGTATTTTGTATGTCAATGGAGATTCAGGAATTTGTGCAGTCCCTCTGGACATGGGTGGTGGGATTCTTCAGCGAATTCGTTCCGAATTACATACTTCCGAACCTGCACATTATAATACAGGTGGCGGTGCTGCTGCTTGTGGCCTATGTGCTGGGAAGGATATGCAAGGCAGTGGCAGTCAGGCTACTGAGCATAGCCGGGCTGAGAAAGGTGACGGTAAGGAGCTGGACCGATGACATACTCAAAGCAGTGGGCTACCGGGGAAACATAGTGGGCCTCATAGGCGACATGGTTAAATGGTCTGTCTATATCATAGTGCTGGGCATCATAATAGAGACACTTGGGTTCCCTGGACTCTTCAATGTCTTTACCCAGATAGCGACCTTTGTGCCGAGGTTTATAATAGCCATACTCATCATAGTCGTGGGCTTCATCATGGCTGATTTCATGGGCAATGTATTTGAAGAGGCCGGAAGGAGGTTCTTTGCTGACGAAGCCGTGAGCGTCATATCGGGCACAGTGGTCAAATGTGCGGTCGCCCTGGCATCCATAGTCATGGCTCTGGGGCTGGTGGGCCTCGATGCCATGGCACTGAATATAATCCTTGCCATTCTGCTGACGGCTGCTGTGGCCATACTGGTACTGGCAATAAAAGACACGCTTGCGGATTTCACTGCAGGGCTCTACCTCAAGAAGACACTCAATCCCGGCGAGTTCATAAAGGTCAACGGACACAAGGGGCTTGTTGAGAGGGTGAATGCGATTTCTGTTACGCTCAGGGACGGTGAGAAGAGGATTGTTCTTCCCAATTCATTTCTCGTGAAAACACCATTTGAGAAGCACGGCAAGAGAAAGAGGTAAATAGTATCAGCCACATATATTAATTCATGCAGGCATTTTTCAGAAGGGGCTATGTCATATACAAAGAGAAGGGAGAGCACGACTTTACATATGTTGCTCCCCATTCCGGGCCTGCCCTGGAGACCCCGACATCCAGGGACGACAACTCCGAGACCGTGGCCAGCCTGTGCTGGATGAAGACAGGCGGAACCCTCATACTCTCCACACTGCCCAGGAAGAGGGCGTTCGGGATAGATTTCAACAGAGGGATTCCCAAAAAAAGCGAATCCATTGAGCTCTTCAGGGACTTCCTTGGTGACAAGAACCTTCTAAGGCTCCACAATTTCAGGAACAAGTACGCATGGAGCGCGTGCAACGGTGAGGATTACAGGAAGAGGTTCAAGATATACCAGTCCTTTTGGAACGAGGCCAGGAATGGCAAGAGCGTTGCGCTCATACACTCGGCATTCAACAGGCTGAAGCTCGTGCCCAGCATCATGGATATCTCCACCTTTGACGGCATAGGCGTTGACAGGAAGCTGCTGGATGGGATAGTGAAGGACATAAACGATGAGTACAAGGGGTTCTTCAAGGAGATAGACAAGTCCTATAAGGCAGTCGTCCTGCTGGAGGAGGAGCGCGCAATAAACAACATAATCAGGGTATCGGAGAAGTTTGGGCTTGATGGCATGAACCCAGATTTTCTGGAGAACATAAAGGCAGACCTGGAGGCCATAAGGGCTTGTACAGACAAGGATGTGATGATGGAGCTTGAGAGGGATTTCACTCCCCGCAACTTCCTGCAGGCATCCAAGAAGGCCCTGCTGAACATGGAGCCTCCCAAGGTGACTGTAGAGCACTTCTTTAAGTGCATGAAGTCCGTGGCGCCCAAGAAGCAGCTCATGGGAAGAAGGAAACACCCCAAGGGAAGGACTGTCATGAACATCGAGTGCAGCAGGTTCATAAGCTTCTGGTATCCAAATGAGGCAGCGGATATGATAGTCAGGATTCTGGAAATGGTTCACGAAACAGGTTAGAGACTCAGTGGGCCTGCCAGAGGCGTGACAGTTTTGCTGTCACTGCCTGCCAACAAAGTTGGCAGGGGCAGTGCACTCTTGTGCTGAAGCACAAGATCTCTCGTCTGCTTTGCATAGATAGAGACAAGATTTAGTCAGATGTTACAGAAAAGCAATATTAGGCGTTCTCTATACGTCGCCATTGGAATTATAGTACCTGACATATTTTTTTTGGAATAGTGTCAGGTACAACTAGCAAAGGACACTTTCCGATTTATTATGCCCTTTACTATAACTCATTTGTGCTTGGGAGTGAATGGCTTGCCTTGCCCCTCTTCCAGGCTTCCCACACTCATAAAATCACTTTAAATATGCTCCGCATAACTTAATAGATTGTGCCCCCGTAGCTCAGCTGGATAGAGCACTGGCCTTCTATGGGCCTCTTCAGGTTTAGAAGGGTTGAGCCCTGGCTCAGGCCAGGGTGATGAGAGAGGCAAGCCAGGGGTCGCGGGTTCGAAATAAACTTTTTTCAAGAAAAGGCTTAAGCCAAAAGGAGCTTCGCTTCACTTCGTTGCGCTTGCTTCCATTAATATGGAAGGTGGTCGGTGTCTTGGAGACCACATCCTCCTTGCTTAAGCTTCTTTTTTGAAAGAAGATTATGGAAATCCCTCCGGGGGCGCTCATATATATAAATCGCAAGGGAAAAGATACAGGAGCCAATGGGGCTATGGTGTAGCTTGGTCTAGCATTGGAGCCTGGGGGGCTTCAGACCCCGGTTCAAATAAACCCTTTTCAAGAAAAGGTTTAAGCCAAAAGGAGTGCTCCTCCGAAACTTCGGAACACTTCCACGAAAGAGGTTTGGTAAATCCGGGTAGCCCCATTACATCTTTTCCAGAATCCCCGCTACCCTTTCCTGCCCTAGGGCCAGGATGAACGGAGCGAGCCTGGGACCGGAATCACTGTTTATCAGGACCTTGTAGGTTGCACTGAAGAAATCAGGCGCTGTTATGCCGTGCTTCTTGGAGATGTCCCAGAACATGTCATAGAGTTCTTCTTCCCTCAGGGGCTTTCCAGACAGCCTCCTGGCAAGGTCACCTAGGGCAGCCTTCTGGCCACCCGAAAGCCCTGACAGTGCCTTGGGGTCAGGTCTCTCTGAGACCTCTATCCTGTAGTGCGGGGCAGCATAGAGCCTGGCCCAGTTCCCTGCAAGTTCGAGCCTTTTCTTCACTGCATTGAGCTCTGTTTTTGAGGGCCTGTCTCCCAGGTGGCCTGTTGACTGGAGTATGCTCACAGCCCTGTCCAGGAAGCCCCTGCCTGACACCACCTGGCTTATCACAGAGGCGAACTGGTAGGGAATCCTGAGCGGCATCCTTTTGGGCATGTCCTTGCTGGACATCCAGTACTGCCTCATGACATTCTTTTTCTCCCTTATGTTGCTCTCTCTTTCCTTGCCGAAGTATATCCTCTCAGATCGCTCGAAGTCATCTATGAGAAGTATGATGTTCTCCAGGTCAAGGTCCCGCTGCTTGGCGGGCTTCTTGGTGTAATAGTACAGGAACGCCTCGGGCTCCATTATCTTCAGCATGTCCTGAACTATGTAGACGTTTCCCACAGAGGCGGACATCTTCTTCCCGTTCACGAGGAAGAACTCGTAGACGAATGGTATGGGAGGCTCGATATCAAAGACCTTCCTGGCTATCTCCTGGCCACTTATCCAGGAGCCTGCTGCGTGGTCCTTGCCGAATGGCTCGTATGTTGTCCTGAAAATCGACCACATGGCCGCCCATTCGAAACGCCATTGCAGCTTGCCCTCGCTCCAGGGAATCTCGCCCCTGAAGCCGCACCCCTCACTCTTCCTCTTCTTTATGGCCTTGCCACCGCAGGTGAAGCAGACCCTTTTGCTCTTCAGGTCGAATGAGCTCACATTGGCAAGGCGGCCGCACTCCGGGCATATCGCGTCAAATGGAATGTAATCACTGGACTTGGTCTTCTGGTACCTGGATACAATCTCCCCTGCCTTGCCAGCCCTTTCAAAGACCATCCTGATGCAGGACTCGAACCTTCCCTGCTTGTAAAGCTCGTCCACTGAGTAGAGTTTTGGATTCATCCCCAGGGCATGGACGCCGTCCATCCATACTTTGGTAAAGTGCTCTGACCAGGAGCTGCAGCACCCGAACGGATCGGGTATCCTGCACAGTGGCATGCCCAGGAACCTTGATATGTTCTTGAACCTTGCTGATTCGTGCCACCTGCCGTCGAGGTCAGTGAGCCTTTTCGGGACGTCCTTGAGGGGGTCCCTGTCGTCTGTGGTGTGGACGAAATCGGCTCTTATCCCCTTCTCGAGCAGGGACTTGTACGGAAAATATGCCCTGGCCACGTCATTAAGGTTGCCTATGTGCTTGCCCCCCGACGGGGTCTGCTGGCACTTTATGTTAGGGGGTCTCTTCTCCCTTCTGGAGCGCTCGATAATCCTGTCAGCGAGCTGGTCTGCCCAGAACAGGGACTGCGCCTCTTTTTTCATGGAGAGTAATTGGCAGAAGAATTAATAAAAGCAGGCCGTGAGGGAGCTACTCTATCTCCTTGAAGGCGTGGTTGTGTGATGGCCTGGGCTTGCCCTTCTCCTCGGTTTCGGGTTCCTCTTCCTCGTCGTCACCCCCGAACTCGTCTGTTTTCTGCTTGGGAATCTCTTTGGCAGCTTCCTCCTTTATCACAGATACCCGGGCCTTTTCTTTTGCCTGCCGCTTCTCTGTCCGAGGTGGGAGCTCAGTGAATTCCTGGCCTTCCCCGGGCACCCCCCCTGTTGGGGCGGTCTTCTCATATACGGGCTCGCCTCCCCTGCTCGATGCCTCGAGATGCCTCTGGAGCTGCTCCTTTATCTTGTCCTTTTCCTCGCCGAAGTAGCGCTCGAACTCCTGGGTGAGCTTCAGGACCTTGGTGTGGCCCTCACTCTCTGATGTTATGAGGCCGCGCTTCATAAGGCCCTTGATATAGGAATATGCCTTGTTGCCCTGCGTCTTGATTATCAGGGACTGCTTCACGGGCTCCTTCAGGGTGATGAGCGCAAGGGTCCTCTTCGGCCCCTCTCTCAAATCAGAATAGGGTGTCAGGTGGGCGACACTGGGAAGTATCTTTGGCCTCACCTGCATTATCCATCCATCTGATGTGTTCAGCAGCTCAAGCCCGCGCCCCTCATAATCCTTCTGCAGGGACTCCATGAGTTCCTTGACGTGGCCCAGGGAATTTATGCCAGACACCCTGGCTAGCTGATCCAGTGTAATGGGTGATGTGGATATGAAGAGTGCCGCCTCGAGAATCTTCTTGTGCATAACAATCACTTGCGCCCTTTCCTCTTTATTGTTTTGGCTTCAATGCTTTTATCTTCAGCCCCTCTCTTGACATATATCTCCTTGAACATCTCATTCTGGGTTGCATTGATCCTTCTCTCGTGGTCCAGGAATACCAGGGGCAGGAACGTATTCACGACCTCCTGGCGCTCCCATCTGTCAACAAGTTTTGAGAATTCCACCTCTTCTTTGTTTATCCTTCCGAGGATGTCATTAATCTTGTGGTAGAGCATGGATATCCTGTGGGTGATGTTGTCGTCCCTGATGTCTATCTTTTCTCTCCTGCGCCTGCTCTTGAGCTCCCTCCTGCTGTCTGCCTTCATCACCCTTCTCAACGCAGAGACGAGGTCGCTCACCACCAGCTTTCTTCTGGGCTGCCTCTTGGGCGGGACGGTTATGGGGCTCACATGAAAGCCGTTTATGCCGTTTGTCTCCGGAAGGAGTCCCTCTTCATCATCATCTTCTGCCCCGCTCTCTATATGGCCCTCAAGATCGTCCTCTACGACGTCCATGGCGAAGTTGTCCTCGACAAGGTCGCCCAGGTACTGGAGGTGGTCTGATTTCATCCTGAGGAGCACGGCCGAGATTATCACGTATTTGGCGGGAATCTTGAAATCTATCTCCTTGAGCCTGGCAATGTAATCCGCAAAGGAATCCGAGAGCTTCACGAGGTCCAAGTTCCATGGGTCAAGCCCCTCCCAGGCCACTATCTTGTATATCACCTGCTCCCAGGAGTATTCTGATGTGATGAAGTCCATTATCTTGTTTTCTGCTGACATTGCCATCAAATGCCTGGTTGCCCGCCACCTGTCTGGATGGGAACAGGTCCCATAGAAATTGTATTATAATATGGGAGGGAATGTTTATATTGGTGAACCTTGCGGTTTTGCTACGTTACGCAGCCCTCAAGGGTCTTTTTCTCCTCATCGCATGTGCAATCCGTTTTCAAGCCGCTTCTTAGCATTACCTGGGAGCAGCTCATGTCCACGGTCTTGCCATTCTCAGTGACCTTTCTGTTCTGGATGTTCCAGGTCGGGGGCATCTTGCCGTACGTCGCGCAGGACATGGTGGCCTCGGTCATGCACAGCGACTTGGCGCTGGTTATCCCTGTCGCAGGGGTCACGCCCTGAAAGAATATGGCAAGCACCACCACAGCTGTCACGAGAATCACGACTGCGGCAACAACGAGATACAGGGTGTTGGACATGGCTTTCATGGGGATACCTGTAGAATAATTGGCGATTGTGTAATAAATTGATTTCATTTATCGATAGAGATATCAGTTACCCACAAGAAAATACATATACTTCTCCTATTAGCCTACAGGCTGCCATAGCATCCATACCACACACATCTTCACAACTACTTAGCACCCCTTCATAATTTATTGTAGCCAGGTTCCATGTAGGGGAAACCGTTCCTGTTGTTTCGCAAATCTGTTTGTTGGTAAGTGTGCAGTGGTTCTTTGCTTCTGTCAGTGATGCAATCGGCGTCATGCTGCCGCCGAATATAGTGAGCAGGACAAGGGCAGCTACCAGTATGACTACAGCGGAAACTATGATAACAAGCGTGGTGGACATGCCCTTTGATGCCATGTTTAATTAATGGGGCCGGGCATTTAAATGTTTATCCGGCTGGCCTGTGATGCAGGCCGGGCAGGCGGCTGTTCGCGGGCATGCGTTGGTGCGGGTTTCTGTTTTTGTATCCAGTGGGCCGCGGTTTTTAATATGCTTGGCTATAAGAATTAAAGGAGATCATGGTGAATATTCAGTTCGTGAAGTTCGGGGAGGTCATGGTGGATGGCAAGGTCTATTACTCGGACATGATGGTGTGGTGGGACGGGGAGAAGGAGATGGTCCCCAAGAGCCATGTCTTGGGAATGAAGGCCTTTTCAATGCTGCTCAGGAAGAACCCGGACATCGTGGTCGTGGGCACAGGCCAGCAGGGCTGCGTCAAAATATCGGATGACGTCAGGGACATGGCCAGGAAAGGGGGAATCAAGATATTCGAGGATACCTCTGCAAAGGCCGCTGACCTGTTCAATGGGTTTGTGGCCACGAAGAAGAATGTGGTGGCCTTTATACATACTACTTGTTAGTTTTCTGTCTTCAGTGGGTAGTTTTATTAGAATCCTTGGCAAAATCTTATTATGGCAATAACGGTTCTCAGGTTGGGGCACAGGCCTGCAAGGGACAAGAGGATAAGCACGCATGTGGGCCTTGTTGCAAGGGCGTTCGGAGCTGACAATCTTTTCTATAGTGGCCTGAAGGACTCCTCGCTTGAGGATTCCATACACGGTGTGGCCAGGCAGTGGGGAGGCTCCTTTGGCGTGGCCCACGTCAGGGACTGGAGAGCCCTTATCAGGGACTGGAAGGGAAAATCGGTTCATTTAACCATGTACGGAATGCCGCTCCAGAAGAGGATGGGGCAGATAAGAAAGGTCAGTGACCTGCTGATTGTTGTGGGAGGGGAAAAGGTCCCGCCCGATGTTTACAGGATGGCCGACTGGAACGTTTCCATTACGTCACAGCCCCATAGTGAAGTAGCTGGCCTGGCAGTCTTCCTGCACGAGTACTTCCAGGGCAGGGAGCTTGAGAAGAAATACATGGGTGCCAGGAAGAGGGTAATACCGCAGGCAAGGGGCAAGAGGCTCGTGTGACAGGTTCTGAATTCTCTGAGAGATAAATATACTGGAGCCCAACAATAAGACATGCTGGGAAAGAGGCTTGCGCACATCTGCTCCATGGATTACCTGTCAAGGCTTTTTGTCGGATTCTTCATGTTTTTCATTCCGCTGCACCTTGTAGGCCTGGGCTTTGACGGGCTTCAGATTGGGCTTCTGGTCTCGTTGCTGGCAATAACAGCGCTTTTCATAGAGCTTCCGATGGGGGTCATAGATGACAGGCTGGACATGCGCTATGTCATACTCCTCGGTTACATAACATCCTCTGCGTTCTTTTTTTCTATTGGGATATTCTCGGATTTCTTGCTATTTATCCCGCTCTTCTTTCTTGGCGGGGTCGGGTTCAATATCCTGGCAAAATCTTACAGGGACTATGTCTTCAAGGACCGCGAGCCATGTCACGAGGGAAGGAAGTTCGGGATTTTCACGCTTGCAGATTATCTGGCATACTTCTCAGGGGCTATCCTGGGGATGTTCCTTGTTTCCCTGCTGGGATTCCCTGTAACGCTCATGATAATAGGGGCCTATTACCTGTTTTTGATTCCTCTTCTTTTCTGGCTGGAGCCCGTCAGCGTTGCAAGAACAAAACTCATTCAGTACGAGAGGGACTTTTTCCATACAAACAACATCCTGCTTGCTGTTGTATTGTTTCTCTTTGCCACACACTGGGGAGCAGAGATGACATCCTATGGGCTTTTTCTTAAAGATGTCCTGAACCTCAGCACAATCAATATGGGTTTCTATACTGCATTTTCGGTTCTGTTCCTCGGCATCGCTGCATTCATATTCGGCAGCAGGATAGATCACAGGACCAATTTCAAGAACATATTCTTGATAGGCCTTCTGGTTTCTGGATTTGCCCATGTGCTCATGACCATACCGCAGGTTCATGTCTCGTTTCTCTTCAGGGCCATTCACGAGGTCGGTGACGGGATTGCAGCGGTCTCCCTGCTCTTCTGGCTAGGCAGGAAGTTCAGGAGGTCCAGGCTGGGAGGGGATTCAGGGATATTCTATGTAATCATGAGCATTGGGGGCTTCGCAGGCTCCATATTCTATGGCCCCATGGGCTTTGCATACGGGTACTCCATGCCCCTGATCATGTCAGGGATAGCCACAATAATCTGTGCTGGCCTCTTTATGGTTCTCAAGAGAAGGCTGGAGTGAACATGACACAGTCATGTCTATTTCCTTGATAGCAGCACCACCCTGGAGGCGGTCTGCTCGTCCTTGTAATGATATCCGCATTCCCTGGACACCTGTTCCGCAAAGGCCTTTACCTCGTGGTGGCGGGGCATGGCCTCTCTCGGGAGCCTCTTCTGGGACTCGCCGATGTGCATGTATGCCTTCAGCTCCACGAAGTCGCACCCCGAGCGCTCTATGAGCCTGGCATACTTTCCGGGGTCCCTCATGTTCCATCCCTTGACCATGGTGAGCCGCAGGACCCTCCTGCACGAGAGCGTGTTCATGACATCCAGGCTCTTGAGGAGGCGCTCCCAGTGGTCCCTTTTTGAAGGCCTGTCTATTATCTTGTTTGTTTCCTTGTCTGGGGCATCTATGGAAATATATAGCTGCTTTGGCTCTGTCAGCTTCTCCAGAACTTCTGGGAACTGGCCGTTCGTGACAAGGAATGTGACTATGTTCATCTTGTGAAACTCACCTATCAGTTCGGACAACCTCGGATAGAGCGTGGGCTCTCCCACAAGCGATATGGCCACATTGGTGGGGTTCTGGGCTTCCCTGAACTTGGTCATATTAGTGCCCTCAAATCCCCTGAACCCTGACAGAAGGAGCCTCTGGGCAGCTATTGAGCCCTGGATTATGTCCCCTGGTTCGTCAATGATGTAATTGTTTATGTCAGCCTTTATGCCTGCCTCTATCCTGCGCCAGCATATCAGGCATCTGTTCGTGCACCAGAACGCGGCAGGGCTCATTTGGAGGCACCCGTGGCTCTTGACCCCATAGAACCTCTCCTTGTAGCACACGCCCTCATCGCGGAGGCTCTTCTTGGTCCATGAGCAGAGCTTTACCGCTGTGTTGTTCCCCACTATCTTGTAGTGCTGGTGATTCCATGCAGGCTTTATCGATTCAGGTATCAGCTCAGAGCCCAT
>DAOVFN010000032.1 GCA_030672885.1 Candidatus Aenigmatarchaeota archaeon
CAGGGAGGCCACGGAATTCTATAGGGAGAGGCTCAGGCTCATTGAGGAATAGCATGTGGTTAGCCGGTCTGTCAGGGAACGGCAAGTGAAATCAGCGGGTTTCCTGCCGCGTAAACATCAAAGAGGGTTGCCTGAGACGGAATCCTCCGGGCCAGAACAGCACATATAAACTTTAAATATACACCCTGTTATCTGTATATAGTTTAACCCAATGAAAGCGAATAGCGACCAGGCACGGCCTGGCCGTCCAAGAAAATGGAGGGGATGATAATGGCAGGCTTTGTGAAGTTCCAGACACCTAAGGAGATTTCCGAGAAGGTGTATGAAGCAGTTGCCGTGGCCAAGACCACGGGAAAGATAATAAAGGGAGTAAACGAGACCACCAAGGCAGTGGAGAGGGGCATCAGCAAGCTCGTGATTATGGCAGAGGATGTGCAGCCCCAGGAGATACTGATGCACATACCGGTCATTTGCGACGAGAAGAAGGTTCCCTTTGTATACGTTCCTTCAAAACTTGATTTAGGAAAGGCCTCCGGTATCGAGGTGCCCACATCCAGCATAGCAATCGTGGAGGTGGGTGAATCCAAGAAGCTCATATCCGAGATAGCAAGCAAGCTGGAGGAACTCAAGAAGCAGTAATCCGCACGAGGAGAAGAGAAATATGGTATCCGCAGAGGTTATCCAGGTGATGGGAAGAATCGGAGTAAAGGGCGTGAGCAGAATCAGGTGCAGGGTTCTCGATGGCTACGACAAGGGCAAGATACTGACAAGGAACGCTGTGGGACCCATGAGAAAGGGTGATGTGCTTGTCATCAAGGAAACTTCCATGGACAGCGTCGCTAAGCTGCAAAGCAGGTAACATTCCTGCAGGAAATGGCGCTAACGAAATGGTATGACAAAGAAATCAAGGTGTTTGCATGGTTAAGTGTTCATTCTGTGCCGGGACGGTTCCCGAGGGCAGGGGAAAGATGTTCGTCAAGGCAGATGGCAAGATATTCCATTTCTGCAACTCCAAATGCCAGAAGAACTGGCGCATGGGCAGGGCAGGCAAAAAAGTCAGGTGGACGGTTGCCCATGCAAAAGAGAAGGGCAATGCCTGAAACAGCACAGGCCTATATTTTATCTAAAAGTTCTTTTTCAAAGAAGTTCAGCCTGCCGGGGATGATTATGACTGCCGGCGGGGGAAGCTCATCATCTGCCAGTTCCAGCACCGTGCCGTACCTGATAACCTTCCGGGGCGAACCTATGGAGGATGCCACGACAATCCTTCCCCTTGGCTTCAGCACCATCTGCTTCCTCTTTCTTTCTATGTCCATCAGGATGCCGAGGCCCTCCTGAACGCTCATGTTTATGTCGAGCAGCAACAGGGTATGCATGCCCTTGGCCATGTTCTCTGCAATGGTATTATAGAATGATTCTGGCTTGTATTTCTTTGCGGGCGCTACCACGGTCACGGTCTTTCCGAAGTTATAGAGGTTCAGCCCAGTCTCTGCAATCGCAGTGAATACTGATGATGAGTGGACGACCTCCACCCTTACTCCTTTCCTCCTGGCCTCATCAATCAGGCCTGAGTGAGTGGTTGCAGAAAGCGGGTCCCCAGGAACAAGAATAGCCACATTCCCTCTCCTGGCCTCTCTGACAAGCCTCCCTGAGCCCTCCTCCATCTCGCTCCGTCCGATTACTCTTATCTTCTTTCTTATGATTTTTTCAAGCTTCTTGAGGTTTCCGCCCCATACCGATGTGTAGAGTTCGGCATATACCTTGTCCGCCTTCTTGCAGGTCCTGATCCCTCTGAGCGAGATGTCTCCCTCGTCCCAGATACCGAGGCCGACAAGATAAAGCATGTTTAGAATTAGGGATTCCTTGTGAATAATGTTGCCTCTCTGCAACATAGGTTCGGCTATGGTTGTTTAATCAGACTAAGTATTCCGCATTTCAAATATGGGTTTTCTGGTTAAACATGACTCTTAGGCATGAATCCCTGTTTCAGGAGGTTCTGGATGGGCAGGAAGAGCGGCTCAGGGAGTTCCTCCCATCTGAACCACTGCCAGGATTCTGATTTTTCAGGCTCCATTACCGAGGGCTCCCCTGAGTCCCAGTCGGCGAGCATGGACAGCGTGATATAATGCTTTCCTTCTTCTTTGAACATGTCATTCGTGGCCGTGGCGAACCGTATGTTCATGATACGCATGCCTGTTTCCTCCAGAACCTCTCTCCTGGCGCATTCTTCCATGGATTCTCCAAGCTCCAGGTGGCCTCCGGGAAACTGCCACGTCCCGGCCCCGTGAGCAGCCTTTCTCTTGCCAAGCAGAACCATGTTGTCCCTGAGGACGATGACACCAATACCGACACCTGGCCTGTCCATAATTATCCCCTGAACAGTATCTCCACGACGTCCCCGTCCCGGAGCACATAATCCGCCCCTATCTTTTTTTTGCCTGTGTCCAGGCCGCCTATGAAGGAATCCGCCATTGTCGTGTGCACCCTTGCAGCCAGATCCTTCAGGGTGGTGCCCCTGGGAACCATGTGCGCGTCAGGAAGGACGCGGCCCTTGTTGTCAGAGAGCTTGTTTATGTTGGCCACGGGATAGACCACTATCATGCCCAGCTTTTCGAAGACGAGTCTGTTCAGGCAGGCCTGCACCCCGGTGGAGCCGTATCTTTCAAGCATGTTCTTTTTTATGAATTCAAGGGCATCCTTTTGTTTCTCTGAGGGCTCGCCCCTGATATCAAAGCTGCCGGAACCCGGGAGGTAGCTTATCAGGCCGTGCCTCTCGGCCTCCCTCAGGGCCAGTTCAGACTCTGCAGAGCAGGGTATGGTGTCAGGTCCCTTCAGAGCTCCGAACCTGTCCTGGGCATCGGGGAGGTCTGCCTTGTTGGCTGCGATTATTATTGGCTTGGAGGCCCTTCTCAGGCTGGTAGCAAAGCCGTGCTCGTCTGGCTTGTGCTCCTTCATGGCGGCATTTATGTCACTTTCTCCTATCCCCAGGCCGGATAGCTGCTGCGCCATGAGCCGCTCGACAGGGACCCTTGCGGCCTGCGCGGTCTTTTCGCACTTCTGATAGGACTTCTCCACGATGCCGCCCAGCCACTCATCAATCTCGAACTCCAGCATCTCCACTGTCTTGGCAGGGTCCCAGGTGTCAGGTTTCCCTTCTGAATTGGTCCTTCCAGAGGAATCCAGCACATGTATGAGGCCCGATGCCTGTGTAAGGTCGTTCAGGAACTGGTTCCCCATTCCTTTGCCCTTGTGCGCGTCAGGGACCAGGCCGGCAACGTCAAGGAGCTTGACAGGAACCATCCGGATGCCTGATTCGCATCCCGAGTTCTGGGGCTCGCACTTGACACCGAGCCTCCTGCACGGGCACTCTGTTGTCAGGTAGCCAACAGCATGGTTGGGCTTGATTGTAGTGAACGGGTAATTGGCGACCTCTGCGCTGCTCAGCGTGGCTGCCCTGAAGAACGTGCTCTTTCCTGAATTGGGTGCTCCGACAAGACCTACAAGCATAAGAAATCCTTGGAGGTATGTTTAAAAAAACCTTCCAGCCATGTCCCTGAATGCACCGAGTATATCAGGGAACCTCTTTTTTAGCTGGAGATAGAATTCAGTCTGCGCCTTCAGCGCGAATGCCTGGGAGAGCCCAAGGCCCACGAGCGCAACGAGGCCAGCCGAAACCACAGCAGCCAGGTTGTTCTGTATATAGATTATGAGGAATGCAACCGTGCTGGGGTCTGTGCCACCAGATGCAAACACTGGATTGAGGAACACCCCAAGGAACATGATTATGAAGGGAAGCGCGAACAATGTTGCTATGAGCATTGATATCATGCTTATCAGAAGCCACGCAATAAAGACATCGAAGGGGCTCTTTCTGAACATCCTCCAGGAATTCCTGAATGTGCTTACCACACCCAGGTTGTCAATGATGATGCCCTGGAACATGAAGAATAACACCCAGCCCACGAACAGGCCTATGGCCCATCCAGCAAAGGGAACCATGTTAGTCAGACCTGATATGAGAGCCACAGCTACCGCGGCTGTTATGAGCTTGTGAAGCCTCTTCAGGGACAGCACATACCCCTTTTCAAGTTCCTTTGGTCTGCGTGACTGGTGTATTATGGAACCCACTATCCATATCCTGAGGATGTACCAAACTGTCCCGAGCGCAAGGAAGCCCAGGAAGTATCCTGTAAACGGCATCGGGGCAGCCATGTCCCCCTGGGTCTCGAGGAGGATGTCTGTCATCCCGCCCATCCCGGTGAGCAGTGCCAGCAGGATTATGCCCAGGCAAGAGACGTCCAGCGCAAAGAGTGGCAGCCACCTTTTGGGTTCTATAGAGAACTTGAGACCCTTTCTGAGGGCATCCCCGAAATTGACCATGATAAGATAGGGCCGCGGTGATTTATAAATATTCCATACAAGCAATATTCCAGACAGTGATACACTGGATATTGATCCTGAACTGAGCCAGAAAATCTGCGTCTCTGGTTGCATTGCACGCGGAGATGTCTCTCCTCAGAATCGTGTTGGTGAGACGAGATCTGCGTCTCTGGTTGCAGAGTTGTGCCGAATCAGCAAGACCCTGAATTCAATCAGGGGTTGCACAGCGGCATACTGATATCGCCAGTGTTCCTGTACAGCCAGGGGGCTCTTATGAAGATGCCTATATGCGACATATGCCTCAAGTCAGGCCTGCTCTGTCCTGTATGTATGGAGAGGGTGAAGGGCGGGGCCGTCCGGGAAGAGGACATACATTACCTCAGAAGGATGAAGGGGATATCTGAAAGGATAAAGCCCCTCCAGGGAATCAGGATAAAGAAGCTCGTCAACACAAACAGTCTCATATTCATCGTATGTGAGAAGGGCAGCGCCACGACTATAATAGGCAGGGGAGGCACCATAGTGAGCAGCCTCTCCCATGCCCTTGATAAAAGGGTCAGGGTAGTCGAGGAGACCGACGACATCAAGAGCTTTCTTGAGATGCTGGTCTTTCCCGTGCCTGTCCTGAGCGTGGGCAGGGTGTACAGGGAATCGGGCGAGACCATACGGATGCGGGTTCCCGCAGGAGAGAGACTCCCCCTCTCAGAGGGTGACATCAAGGATGCCGCCATGAGCATGTTCGGTCAGGAAATTGAAGTGGTTACTGAGTAGGTGTTGCGATGCCAGCTTCTAAGAGGATAGCGGTTATTGACAGGGAACTGTGCAATCCCAAGATTACGAACTATGCGTGCATGAAAGCCTGTCCCGTGAACCGCCTGGACAAGGAATGCATAACCATTTCCCCGGATGATTCCAAGCCCCTGATAGATGAGTCCCTCTGCATAGGCTGCGGCATCTGTGTCAAGAGATGCCAGCGCCAGGCCATTATGATAGTGAATCTTCCTGAAGAGCTCAGGGAGAGTCCCATACACAGATACGGCAGGAACATGTTCGCGCTCTACAGGCTTCCCATGCCCAAGCAGCATGCTGTCGTGGGGCTGATAGGCCCGAACGGGACAGGGAAATCCACTGTCCTGAATATATTATCAGGCAGCATCAAGCCAAACACAGGGCTGCCTGGAGAGGATATCCCCTGGCAGGACATAACAGGGCGCTTCAGGGGAACAGAACTCCAGGGATACATGAAAAAGGTTTCGGGGGGTTCCATAAAGCCCGCATACAAACCCCAGCATGTGGACCTCATACCAAAGCAGTGGTCCGGCCGGGTGAAGGAACTCCTTGCCAAGTGCGACGAGAGGAACGCCATGGACAAGGTCGTGAAGAGCCTGAACATGGACGTGATGCTCGGCAAGAAAATTTCGGAGCTGTCGGGCGGAGAGCTTCAGATGCTTGCCATAGCGGCCACCATTCTCAGGGATTGTGATTTCTATTTTTTTGACGAGCCATCCAGCTATCTCGATGTCCAGCAGAGACTGGTGGCTGCCAGGGAGATAAGGAAGCTCTGCGACAGGGCGGTCGTCATGGTCATTGAGCACGACCTGGCAGTGGCGGATTACCTGGCAGACTACACTCATATACTATATGGCGAGCCCGGCGCATTTGGCATAGTGTCCAAGCCGTATGGCGTGAGGCTGGGCATAAACACATACCTCGAGGGATACATCAAGGAGGACAATGTGCGCTTCAGACCAGAGCCCATAACGTTCTCCCAGAGGGCCAAGCCCCCCGAGAAGGACAGGCTCTTTGTCTCGTTCCCTGGCCTCGAGAAGGCATTTCCTGGATTCACCCTCAGGACCGAGCCAGGCAACCTCTACAGGGGCGAGGTTATAGGGATAGTCGGGCCCAACAGCATAGGCAAGACCACGTTCATAAGGATGCTTTCAGGAATGATCAAGCCTGACAACATGACGGGCAAGGAAGAGCCGCTCAGCGAGATTGCCCTGTCATATAAGCCCCAGAGGCTTGTTCTAGGGAAGGATGAGGAAAACATGACCGTGCAGCAGTACCTCTCCCGGGCAGGAAGCCCCTCTGGCACAGAGAACAAACGCATGCTGCGGTTCCTCGGCCTCGAGAAGCTCATGGAGAGGCAGCTCAGGAACCTCTCGGGTGGGGAGCTCCAGTCATGCTTCGTGGCCGCCGCCCTCATGAGGAATCACGAGCTGCTCCTCTTGGACGAGCCCTCTGCGTTTCTTGACGTCGAGCAGAGACTCAGGGTGGCCAGGCTCATAAGGGAGCACGCAGAGGTAAGGGAAATCCCGTGCTTTGTGGTGGACCACGACCTGCAGTTCATTGACGTGATATCAGACAGGATGATGGTGTTCTCTGGACAGATGGGAACCGCGGGGCATGCAGAAGCGCCGTGCCCCCTGGCAGAAGGCATGAACAGTTTTCTGAAAGAACTGGGAGTGACCTATAGGAGGGACCCACAGACAGGGAGGCCCAGGGCCAATAAACCGGGCTCCCAGAAGGACATGGAGCAGCGCGAATCAGGCAACTTCTATTATGCTGAGTGAGCAGCTGACGCGTGTTTTTTCTCTTTGTACGACATGAACTCATATAGATAGACTATTGTCATGACAACAAATGTGATGAGCATATACAGGCTCGTCAGCCCTGCCAGGACAGAGGCAATCTCCAGAATGACTCCCAGCAGCATGGCGGCAAGGAAGCTCAGAATGTGGCTCTCCCTGCCAAAGACGAAGACAGCATCCAGAAAAATCATAACAGCAATGACAAAAAGCGCGACCTGGGCAGGGATTCCATATGGCACGGTCAGGGAGCCTGCCGCAAGGGAGCCGCACAAAAGGCCCTTGATGAAGGGAACTCCTTCCACAAGCGATTCTTGTTCCATATGCCTATCCTCCCTTTTCGAGCACGCTCAGGTTGA
>DAOVFN010000105.1 GCA_030672885.1 Candidatus Aenigmatarchaeota archaeon
TTGGCGGGGGGCTATGGGGACACCCCGGCGGGCCAGAGGCAGGGGCCAAGGCCATCAGGCAGGCTGTGAACGCGCACATGAAGGGCATCCCTGTCAGGACCTATGCCAGGGATCATCCTGAGCTGGGGCAGGCCATAAAGGAGTGGGGAACCGGGTTCCATTGATGATGGATTTATTGCCCCCGGCATGAATAATAAACAGGGTGAGTTGCATCTATGAGATAAGGATTCATGGAAGGGGTGGTCAGGGCGTCAAGACCACTGCCCACATACTGGGGCGCGCGGCCTTTCTCTCGGGCTACGAGACCCAGGATTTTGCGATATATGGGGCAGAGAGAAGGGGTGCCCCTGTGGCAAGCTTCTGCAGGATTGACAAGACCAGAATCCTTACGAGGGGATACATATTCAACCCGGACGCTGTGATAGCACTGGACCCCACAACAGACAGGGAAGCCGTGCTCGGTGGGGCCAAAAAGAATATGCTCGTGCTCGTGAACTCAGGCAGGCCGCTCGAGGGGTTCGAGGGAGCGCGTTTCGTGGATGCCACAAGGATTGCACTGGACACCATCGGCAAGCCAATCCCCAATGTAGCCATACTGGGATGCTTCCTCAAGCTCACCAGACTCTTTCCCATGGAAAGGCTCAGGGAGGCCATTCGGATCGAACTGAAAGCGGCCGGGCATCCCGAGGCTGTGAAGGGAAACATAGCGGCATGCAAGAGGTGCTGGGACGAGGTGAGCAGCTAATGGACATATTGGGGATGATGATGGGGTGGGACTGGAAGGTCCAGAGGACCAGGAGGAGATGGGACCGCCTGAGGGAGCACTCCCTGAAAAAGGAGGGCAGGGTAAGGAGAGAGGCCCTGAGGGAGCTCGACATCCTGGAGGACAAGATGAGAATGCTCGAGGAACAGGACATGAGCAGGCGGGACAGGATAAGGCTCATGAGGGAGCTCGAAATGGGGATGGCCAACGTAGAGGACCTCATCGAGAAGGGCGAGGCCTGGATGGCAACCACCACATCTGCAGCGAACAAGAAGCATCAGGCCCACTGAGCCCTCCGGAGCATTTCTAAGCTTTTTATAAACCTGATTCAATTAAGATAGCATGAAATTGGCTGTTTTGGGGCCAGGCGTCAGGGCCATGGGATACAGCACCAAGAGGCTTATAGAAGAGGCAAAAACAGCGGGCATCAAGACCGAGCACATACCCATCCTAGAGGTCAAGCTGGTTGTCAATGACAAGACAGATGCCATCTATGGAAAGAAGAGCCTTGGGAAGTTCGATTACGTCCTTCCCAGGATAGATTCCAAGCGCGCGGGAATTGGCTACCCTGTAATCAGGTTCCTTGACCTTCTGGGCGTCAGGAAGCCATATTCGGCAGAGGCGCTCAGGATTGCGCATGACAAGTTCATAACACTGGAGAGGCTGGCATTCAGCAGCGTGAACGTGCCTGAGACTTATCTGACGGGGTCAAAGAGTGTGGCCAAAGAGATAGTCAAAAAGGGCAGGCTCCCCATGATGATTAAGCTCCTGTCCGGATACGGGGGCCAGGGAGTGATGGTGATGGAGAGCAAGGAGGCTGCCGAGTCCACGATAGACACCATGCAGACCCTCCACCAGCAGATTCTGATAGAGAAGTTCCTTAAGAACCCCGGGGAGGACATCCGCGGCATAGTGGCAGGAGACGAGATAATAGCATCGTACAAGCGGATTGCAGCCATCGGCGAGGTAAGGGCGAACATCCACGCTGGCGGAAGGGGAGAGGCATTCAAGCTCACGCCTGAGATGGAAGAGACTGTATTCAAGAGTGCCAAGGCCATTGGGGCCAGGATATGCGCAGTGGACATGATAGAGTCCAAGGGCAGGCCAAGCGTGCTCGAGGTCAATATAAATCCAGGGATCCAGGGCATAGAAAAAGTCACCGGGATAAACGTGGCCAAGAGGATGATAGACTTCGTCAAGAGCGAAGTCAAGTCATGATGAGGGAACCCCTTGAGAAATACAATGCTATTCTTTCTGGGAAGAGGAAGCCCAGGTTCATGACCGCTGGCCTGGATGCCGAGGCCAGGGAGGCCAGGGATATCCTGAAGTCTTGCAGGCTCTGTGAGAGGGCCTGGGGCTCAACCTCATTCTGTAAAGAGCGAGATAAAATAGCCTCCGCGCGGGCTATCCCATTTCTTCAAACATGTCAATGTCCCCCACGGAGATTATCGGCTTCCTGAAGAGCTTTGCGTCTTCCTGGATGCGCGGGCATGCCGTGTTGATGATGGCCTCTGCCTTCAGTCCCATGAGCTTGCTGGGGGTGAGCTGGTCGGCCACGACAATCCAGGCCCTCCTGCCCAGGGACTCGAGCTTCTCCTTGGCATGCATGGCCAGATCAGGGTGTGCCTGGCCTGGCTTGGTCGAGACAAATATGACGAAGTCCCTGGCATCCGATGCCTTGGCAATCCTGGCATAGCGCATCTTCTGGAGGCTGAACCTCTCCTGGCCAAGGTCGATGAGTTCAGTGCTTTCAAAGTCCAGGAACAGGACGGGTTTCTCAACCTCCAGGGAAAGGCCCAGGGGATGAAAGGTCCCTGTTCCCATGAAGAGGAAGCAGTCCGCGCCAGGTTCGACGGACTTTGCGGCAGAGAAATCGCACCCCAGGAGCTGGCCGGGATGCCTGGCCTTTATGGGAGAGCCGAGCAGTATTTTTTTGCCATGTTCCCTCAGGAAGGTGGCCGCCCTGGCAAGACTGGAGAGGTACTGCACCGTGGTGACAAGACATATTTTTTTGAACGACCTGAGGTCCCCAAGATGCATCTTCAGGAGCGGGGCCGGGTCAAAGTCAATCCTGCACTCTTCATAGATGACCGGCAGGACAGTCTTGAGGCCATAGTCGCTGTGGCCCGCGTGGAGCAATGCATCGCATCCCAGGGCCCTGGCCTCCCGGTCCCTTATGTCGCAGGCCCCGAAACATGGCTCTATGGATATGAACGTCTTGAGGCCGGCGCCCTCGAGCTCCCGGGAAAGCTCCTGAACCCTGGTTTTGAGTCCCTCGGGAACCTGGATGAACACCCTCCGGGCCCTGAGTCTCTTAAGCTTTGGAAGAATATTTTCCGTATCAAGCATCTAATCACCATCCGGATCTCGCCGGCACGAGCTATTTCTTTATTACCCTTACCTTCTTAACGGTCCTGGGGCTTGAGTGCTGTATTACCATCCTTGCTCCCTTGAACCTTATGACCTCGCCCTTCCTGGGTATCCTGCCTGTCTTCTTGAGTATAAGGCCTGCCACGGTGTCAAAGCCCTTGTCTCTGAGCCCCAGGTCAATATGTTCCTCGAGTGTGCTTATCGGGGCCCTGCCATCCACCAGGAA
>DAOVFN010000010.1 GCA_030672885.1 Candidatus Aenigmatarchaeota archaeon
TCCAAGACCATTTTCTCACCTGAATTAGTAAATATCAAAAAACTGTTTTAAAAACATAAGCCCTCTTGACATGCGGAGCATCCATAAAGGCTTAATCCTCTTGTATCTCAAACATGCACTCGCCATTGTGGGAGTTTATCTCCTTGACCACTGACTCAGCGATTGTCTCCACCCTGGCCCGGATTTCCTTGAAATTCTTGCCGCTGCTCGTAATCATGTAATTGGGGGCAGAGACATACCTGACCTCGACACCATCTTTGGCGGCTGCAGAGAGGGCCTTCCTGATTACAATGACGCCGTCAGGGCCGTAGCACTTCAGCTTCAGCTTGGCCTTCACCTCATATATCTTTTCTGAATAGTTCTTTTTTGCTATATCTATGATGGAATCAAGCCATGCCTTGGGAACACCCTTGCTCTCAAGCAGGTCGGGATTCTTGACAGCGAACTCGAATGCCTTGTGCAGGCTGCCGAGCTCCTCCTGGAGCATGTATCCGACCTCTTTGTAGGCGTCATCAAGGTTCTTTTTGAGTTTCTTGGAAGCGAGCTCGAGCATCTTTTCGGCCTTGCGCTCCCTCTTGAACTCACTGAGGCGCCTGTCTGTCTCCTCTTTTCTGACACGTTTGACAGAGAGAAGGATGTCTTCGCCGTCAATCTTCATGACGCGGCACACGACATGCTGGTTCAGTTTGAGGAATTCCCTAATGTCCTTGACCCACCTCAGGGCCACCTCAGAGACATGTATCATGCCCCTTGCCCTGTACTCGATGAGCTCTGCGATGGCGGAGTTGGGGAATATCTTGACTATCTTGCACACCACGAGTTCATATCTGTGGGGGGTTCCCTGCTTTCTCATAACAAAACCTCGGTTTGTTGATTTAAAAGGATTGATACGGGGGTGCGTCTAGCGAGAATGAGCTATCTGGCAACACCGAGCACCTTGGCAGTGATGCTGGCCTTGCCGCCGGTGGGTTTAGCAAGCACCTCACCGCACACGAGGCACTTGACAACAGTAGAGGGCTTCCCGAATATGACCTGCTCGTTCTTGCACTTGCACCTCACCTTTAGGAACTTTCCTGTCATGACATTCACCTCTTGTTCTTTATCGGCCGCTGCTCTGTGGCCATGGGTAACTATACCATTTCGAACTTCTTTATCCTGAAACCCTTTTTGGTGTGGGATTTCCCGCAGTCCTCGCATTTGAGCCTGAGGTCAACCTTTTGTGTGGGTTTCTTGCTCACGGCGGGTTTTGAATACTTCCCGTGACCGCCGTAACCCCTCTTGTTCCTGTCCTTGGAATTGTTGGCCTGGGACATGGGATGGGCCGTGCCCCTGGTCTTCTTCCTTGCCAGTTTAACCGCATGCAGGGCATGTTTTCTGCATGAAGGACAGAGGGTCCTTATCTTCTTTGGGAACTTCATGTTTTCGCCTTCATGTTGTTCATGGGCAGCTGCCTCTCAACGGAACGTGATAATTGGTTAATTAATGAATTGGATAAGTATATAAGCTTATCCTTGCTATGCAGAACGGGTTTGTATATGATGCCAGCCCCGGGATACTTAGTCCTTAATTCTGTGTTCCATTAAGTGACCGATGCCATTGGATGCCTTATCCTCTGGCCAGAATCCATTCACGGTTTCATAAATGGCGAAGCCGTTCTTTGTGTAGAATGGGATATTCCCGTCCGTGTCCCTTGCGCCGAGACAGAGGACATCGCACCCAAGCTCCTTTGCAAGCTTCTTGTTCTCATCCAGCATCCGTGTGCCCACTTTCATTCCCCTGTATCTGCTGGACACGCCAACGTTTACTATGTAGAGGTATTTCCCGTCCGGGTCAAATGGTTCCTTTGCGCTATTGCCTTCCCATGTTTTCCTGGGATAAGAAATGCGCTGGGCAAATGTAAATCCAGCCAGATTGTTGTTAACATACGCACCCAGATTGCCCTCAGGAAATCTATAAAGCCTCTCCCTTATGGTCTCCCTGTCTGCTCTCAGGTCTGGCTCCCATGTCTCTTCTTCAACCATTAACATATCGTCCAGGTCTTCCGGTGCTAATCGCTTAATTTCAATTATGTCTCTCAGGGTTATCACATTCCGTCTTTACTGCATCATGCAGTGTTATCAAGTCATGTATTTGAGAACATATTTAAAGCAATAGCAAAGATATTGGCATTTTGTCGATTATTCGTGCTGGGTGTTTCAGGAGACAGGAACCGGCCACGCGCTATTTGCTTTCTATGGATTTTGCCATGCCCTTGCTTATGAGGAGCTGGGCGCTGTCTCTGGGCACCCTGGCCATGTCCCCCTTCTTCAGGGGTCCATACGTCTTCATGTCGACGCCCACGAACTTGGGGACATCGTCAAGGGCGGCAACGGTCTCCATCTCTTCTTTCTGGCCCTCGATGGCCTCCTTTCTGGCGTCCTGGAATGTCCTGATGGCCTGAACCATGCTGTCAAAGAACGCCTTCTCTTCTGGCATGACCATTCCGGGGGTTACCCCGGCACGCACGAACACGAGCGCCAGCTTGACCAGCTTGTTCTCTCTGGCGTCCAAAAGGTCCTGGAGCATCCTCTTGGAGTTGTCCAGTTCCCAGAGATCCTCCTTTCCCTCGCACATCTTGCTCTTGCTCCCGAGGTAGTCCCTGGCATCCTGAAAGAAGTTGTCAGGAAGCTCAATGAGCTTCTGTGAGTTCTTTTCTTTTATCACGAATTCCCTTAATACTTCATAGGTCAGCATAGGTATCACGCAGACGGGCTGTATAGACCGGATGACACAGGCGGTTCTCTGGGAGCACGCCTGGCCTTCTTTTTAGATTTCTCTGTTAGCTTTTTATGCTTCATCGTATTCTCTGTCTTTCTGTGGGGATAGGCAGCTGGGTTCTTGACTGTTTTCGCGTCCCCGCCGCATGTGTGGTCTGGCGAGCACACCCCAATGGAAACATACGAGTCCTGGTGGGTGCAGTTGGGCGGGAGAATGGACTGTTTTCTCATCTTGTGCCACCTGAACTGCCCCCTGACATAGTTCTCGTTGAGAGGGGGTTTGTTCCTGTTGTTCCATTCATAGATGTATGCCTCGGTGTCATGCCAGTTCCAGTTGCACGACCTGAGGAAGTTCAGGAGTATGAAGAGCGACCTCTTCCTGCCATCAGGAAGGCCTGCGGAGATGTTCCTTATGCACGGGGGGAACAGCTCCTCGGACATCCTGTCCCCGCTTCTTATCCTTCTCTCGCTTGTATTCTTGAGCTTCTTCCGGTGTATCTCCCACCAGTCGGCTGCCTCGGCTACGAGGGCAGAGGCCTCGCCTGGCTCGCCTGGCTGAAGGAAGAGCCTCCTCACCCGGAGGCCCCTGAGGCTGGCATGCTCCTTCTCGAACTCGTCAAGCTCCCTGATTGATATGGGAAGGGACACGAATCCTGTGTTGCTGTTCAGGGAATACGGCATCCTGAACAGGTGGCGCGGTGATATCAGAATGGGGTCTATATCAACTATCTGGAATGGGTCTATGCCGTCATCCGTCACTATCCTTTCGAGGGGTTTGCCCGATATCTCTGAGAGCTGCTCCGGGTTGTTGAGCCTGAGCAGGCCCCGCTCAAGTTCGGTCCTTGTCTGTTCCTTTAGATAAAGGCCGATGTGCCTGGCAAGCTCTGGAAAGAGGTCCACTGTTTTTTTGTAGTTCACTTCCAGGGGCATGCTCTCCCATGGGATTCCCAGGTGGAAGCCCTTGCCGCCAGTGTACTTGAGGGATATGCTGACGAGGCCATGCTTCTGCAGTGTCCTGTACAGGATACCGGCTGCCAGCTTGGCATGATGGAAGTCCCTGCAGTCCAGGTCAAGTATGAGGTCCCATCCTGTCCTCAGTCCCTCATGGCTGTCTGCCTTCAGGCCCATGGGATTGGACCACCGTTCGAGGCTTGAGTGGAACTCCTGGACGCCGGACCTCGCCATGCTCACGATGTCCTGGGGATACAGGATGACATTGGGCCTTGTCCCGAATCCGCCGTTCCCGTACACCCCGACAACCTCCCTGTTCCTTCCCAAGGAGAGCAGGGCCTGCTGCACGTCCTCTCTTGAGTAGTATCCAAGTATGTCGCTAGCGCTCATCATAGCAGAATAATGGATTCAATATTTAAACGGCTTGCAGTGCATCAGTCCAGAAGCATGAGCGTTACTGGCCTGAAGTCGTCGCCCGCTTTTACGATTTCCACGGGAAGGCCCGCCCTCACTGAGGCATCCATGAGGTCGATTCCCCATGACTCCCCTGTAGGCCTGGCCGATTCCGGCTTCCTGCATGGTCTGGGATGGGAACACTCGGGACAGGCAGTGCACGGGCTCGCAAAGAACCCCATGGCCCTGGGAAACCCAGCATCTTTGAGGGAGGATTCCATATCGAGGACTGCCCTCTCAAGTGCTCCCCTGTCCCGGGAGGACCTGAACATCAGGAATATTGCACGCTTGTAGCCTGAGAGGGTCTTGCGGGCCTGCTCAGGACTGCCCACGCCAGGAGGGCACGACCAGGACTTTCCGTAGTACCTGCAGGAGAGGCAGGCATCCCTTACCCAGTCCTGGACGGCTATGTCACTGACAGGGATGGGCCGCGCATCATCTACCAGGGGATTGGATTTTACAATATCCAGTGTGCTTCCCATCGGGGGGTTTCCCTTCACGGGCAGTGATCCTGTTTCCATGGGGACACCCTAGTTCACAAGGCCTACCACAAAGGAGTAGACGCCCTTGATTATCAGGAGTATGCCCAGGTAGGCAAAGAAAAAGAAGAACATTCCTGAGAATATGAAAATCAGGAGCAGGCCTGTTACGATGTCAAGGATTCCCATGGGGTCGAAATTGAGTCCCCTGGGGTCTGCAATGTTGCTTAGCCATGACCATCCGCCCTTGATGAGCATGACTGCTGCGATGGTTATGACAAACCCGTTTCCCGGGAATTGCGGCAGGCCGCCCACTGCCAGGATGATGCCCGCTATTATGTCAAACATGCCGAGTATGGCTAATATCATGTTATCACTTCAATCCCGGGCTTCCCGGGCTCTGCCCTCAGGGCCTTCTGGCTGTCGCTCCTGTATGATTGAATTACTTGGACTTTGCACTTAAATTCCTTTTCCAGGAAGGGGACTGCGTCATTGAGGACATCGAGTTCCTCCTTTTCTGTGAGGACCTCTCTGAGCTGGGAGACGTTCTGGCTGAGCCTCTGGGCAAACCTCAGGGCGTCCTTGCCGTGCTCTCTGCCCTCGGAGCTCTTCATTATGGCAGGTATTATGCCCTCGGGATCCTTGGACATCCCTATTATCCTGTTGTGCAGCACATGCTTCCAGTTGGGCGCGACGTATATCATGACCTCTTTGGTTTTCTTGTTGACTATCCTGATTATCGAAGCGATATCATCGGCCGTGCGCTTCACCAGTTCCTCAAGCCCTTCCAGCCTGGGATTGATGGCCTTGGGATTTGCCCTGGGCCATGGGGCGCTGGAGACAAAGCCCTCATTGCCCAGCTTCTCCCAGAGCTCCTCGCACATGTGCGGCACAAAGGGTGACATGAGCGCTATCCAGTCCCTGATTACCTGCCCGAGAACGGCGCTGTTCGGTTCACTGGTCCGCCTCTCATACCACTTTATGGCGTCACCGAACCTGAAGAAGCAGTCCATGCTGGCCTTTCTGGTCTCGAAGCCCTCCAGGGACTTGGTGGTCCTCTTGATTATCCGGCTTGTCTCAGAGAGCAGCCACCTGTCAATCATGGCGGGATCCCTTTCCTTGCCTGTCCTGGACAGCCTCAGGATCCGGTCATGCCACCTTGACAGCCTGTCCCTGACCACCCTGACCTCGCTGGACCTCCAGTCAAAATCCTGCCAGGGCTCGGTTGATGAGAACAGAAAGAACCTGACCGTGTCTGCGCCGTATTCCCTCACAACGTCGCTGGCCAGGATTACGTTGCCCTTGGAACTGGACATCTTGCCTCCCTCGAGGAGGCCCATGCCCCAGGTGGCTATGCCCCTTGGCCAGTACTTTTTTGGGAACACTGCCGTGTGATGGAATATCATAAAGGTCAGGTGATTGGATATGAGTTCAAGGGCCGAGCAGCGCCAGTCAAGGGGGTACCAGTAATCAAAACCCCTTCTGAGTTCACTGAGCTCCTTGACAGGTATCTTGGTCTGTTTGGATATGGAAGCCGCGCTGCCCTTTCCCAGCATGACATAGTCAAAGAATCCGGGAATGAGCTGCTCTGGCTTGTAACTCTTTATCACATGGGCCACCAGATAGAAGGCCATGTATATCGTGGAATCAGAGAGGGGCTCTATTATGAAGCGCTTGTCCTGGGGAAGCGGGGTCCCGAGCCCGAAGTTCCTCACGCAGGGCCATGCCTCGAGCCACTCCACTGTGTGATTGAAGTCCTGTTTTGCATTGGGTGGGATGTTCCTGATGCCCTTCACGGCCTGCCTCGCAAGGGACTTCCATTTCTTATTGGAGTAATCAATGAACCATGATTCGGTCCTGGCGACTATGACAGTCCCGCCGCAGCGGCACACCACAGGCTCAGAGAATTCCAGCATAGTGGATGCCGCGCCCTTTTTCAGGAGCTCTCTCTTGACAAGTTCCTTGGCTTTCTCTACCTTCATGCCAGAGTATTTCCCGCATTCCCTGGTCATCACGCCTGTGTGGAAGCCTGATTTGTAGACCTCTTTTGTGGCATTGTCGAGTTTCTCGCTCTCTCTCTGGCTGCTTATCCTCATCTTGCCGCATATCGCGACAGCTGCCCGGTCGCCCCATTCCTTGGTCTTGATTATCGGGATTACCCGTATCTCTTTTATCCTGGCCCAGTCTAGGCCGTGCTTCTCTGCCAGCTCCCTGTTCTCCTGGAGGTCCCTCAGGCCAATCCAGTCATAGGGGGCATCGGAGGGGACGCTGGTGACTATGCCGGTGCCGATCCTGGGGTTGCAGAACCCGCTCGGCAGGACAGGGATGGTGTGCTTTACCCCGGGCGCCTTGAGGCGCTTTCCAAGCAGGCTCTTTCCGGGAACCTTGCCCAGGATACTGACCGTTCTCTTTTGATGGGAGAGCTTCTCGGCGCACTCGCTGCTGATTATCCAGGTCTCGCCATCGACAGTGGCCCTCACGTAGTCTGTTTCTGGATTGACCCACATGTTCGTCTGGCCGAATATGGTTTCGGGGCGCAGCGTGGCGGCCACCAGCATGTCCTTGCCCTTTCCGGGGGAGCCCTCCCTGATGAGGGGGAACTTTATGAGCGTGAACTCCTGTATGTCGGCTGACTCGCCCTCGAGGATGTCATGGGTCGTGACAGGGTTCTTGTCTCTGATGCACCATTTCACTTGATGAAGCCCTTTTTTCTCAAGCCCCTTTTTGTAGAGGATTCCGTGCTGCCACTCAATGAACTTCCTGTAGTGCAGGTCATTGGTGGTGAACTGCCTTCTCCAGTCTATGGTGTAGCCCAGGGACCGCATGCCCCGGATGTAGTGCTCCTGGATGAAATGCCTGGCATATGACATGGGTTCTGTCATCTGTTTCAGCTGCTCGTCAGTGACCTTGAATACGTCTTTAAGGATGTGCATCTGCCTGGGCTCCTCTTCCTTGAGCCTCTTTACTGCCCCCACTATGGGAGTTCCCGTGACATGCCATGCCATGGGAAAGAGCACATTGTAGCCCTGCATCCTCTTGAACCTGGCCACTATGTCAGGGACCGTGTATGTCCTGACGTGGCCTATGTGCATGCCCCCGCTCGGGTAGGGATACGCAACAGTGATATAGAACTTCTTTTTCTTGGGGTCTGGCTCTGAATTGAACAGTCCCGCATCATCCCATCTCTTTTGCCACTTCTCTTCTATCTTTCTGGAATTCATAAGACGACCCCTGATTGATTTATGGCGCCGGTTTTAATAACCTTGCGGCTGGGCAGGCTTTCCGGTATCATCGGCATAGGATACAGAGCAATCATTGAGCCTCTCATTCAAAACACCCAAGTGTCAGAGAAGACCGATGAAACTGCTAAAGCATCATGGCCAGTAGCAGGATAATGACAAGGAAAAACAGACCCGAAAGCGTCTCGGGAAGCATGAAATCATTAAGTGCGCTGGCCTTCATGTCATCACGTGATATAATAACACCATCGTCATTTAAATGTTCTTTGTCAAAACTCGCTCTGTCAGCTTAAACTTGATTAGATTTTTATGAATTTCCCAGCCTTTATGCCGTGAGCTTTCTCTATTATTTCCTCATCCTCATCATCTATGACAATTTCAGCAGTGCATCCCCTGAAGAAGGGCTTGCTCAGAATGGGAATGTCTTCATCAAAGCCATTATTCCGTAAATCATACACTGTTTTTTCAAGCTCGCTGCCTGTCCATATGCTTACAGGCTTCTCCTTTGAATATGTTTTGAGCATATCAAGAACATGCTCATTTATTTTTCTATCTGGTACCTCTTGGTCTGGCATTAAAGTCCCGTAAACATCACAAAAGACTCCTGGCAGGAATTCGTTAAGCTCTTCTTCATAGCCCCTTAACTCCATAAGGGTCTTTTCTATCTCCTCGATTGACCCTTCAATGCCGTAAATCTCTTTCACTTTCTTCATAACTTCCTCTGTTCTGTGCCTCGTATCATGCAAGAGCACTCCTGCCATACTTTGTTTATATTCTGCATCAGCAAAAAGCTTGAGAGCCTTGTTTTCAAACTTGGGAATATCAAAAGCCCTAAACATCTCAGATAATACACAAAGAACGCTTGCATATCTTACCCTTTCAGGAAAATCAGCCATAACCCTCCTGAAATGGGAGTCCAGATACATCTCTAATGGCCCGTCGAACCCGTAAAGCATTACCCTTCTTTCAGGGTCTCTGGAAAGGACATCATAAGCCTTCTCAAAGGTCTTTTCTCTTGAATCTGGATTTGAAACATTGATATAAGTAAAATTATCCTCGAAGTTTACCGAATATTTATCTCCTAAATGCTTTATTGCCCCTCCAAGTGTCCTCTGCATTTCCTGGGAGTCAATAATCTCTATCATATTCATCACTACCTACTCTATAATAGTAAATTATATAAATGTTTGCTTTATGAGAAAGCCGGTACACCTCGCACCACCCTTTGCCGCATGAAGTGCCCTGTCCATTTCCACTATTACTGTTTTGTGGTCCAGAGTGGAGTAAAGCCCTTCAGCCTCCCTGTTTATGTAGCCATCAAAGGAATCTGAAAGAAAGACAATTCTCTTGTCGCCATCTACCAATATGTTTGTCGGGCTCCATAGGGAATCAGGTGATACAATAGCAGTGGCCATGTGAACAGGGTAACCATATTTATCCAGAGTTTCGCTTACATAGTCTGAATACCTTATGCTGTCATCTTGGTATACTGCTTGCATATCATGGGGTTTTGAAACAATAGCATTGACTGCTCCTTTTTGGTTTTCCAGAAATCCAGCAGCGGTATCAATATGGAAAAACCCATTATTCTGCCTCTCATGGTATTTGTTCTCATCAAGTTTCCCTACATCGTCAAGAATCAGGCATTCAAGTTCATACCTTTCGAATGTTCTTTTGATGGCATCAATGCCTCTCTGGTAATCCCCATCGGCACGTCCGTTTGCCTGAGGAGTGAGCCAGCCAAGGACAGCATGCCTGTCTGTTATTAAGCAGTCACCTCCTATCACAAAAAAGGGAACCTCGTTTACTTCAATATTTCTGTATTCTAATTGTTCCTTCAGGGCAGCCCTATCCCCAACATCCTTTGCAGAACCCGCGCTGTAAAGGGTGATATCATCAGTCATAAGTACAGATGGCTTGTCCTCATCATATCCAATAAATACAGCTGGATCCCTTACCCAAAGGCTGTAGACATTCCCGATTCTAGATAAACCGACATCATAAATTTCGGCTTCTGTGTTTTCCTGTAGAGATTTTCTTAATTCGTTTATGCTGTAATCTATGTGCATCTCACCTGTTCTTGGCAGGAATGCTTTTGCTATGTTTTCCCTGTAGTCTGGGCAGGTTTTGAATGGCATAATTCCCCCTTAACTCATCAGGGGGAAAGAAATTAAAAAGAGTTTTTTTTGATAGGTAGGGTATCACACCGCAACCCTTCTGTAGACAGGGCTGCCGATGCCGAGCCGGACGGCCTGGTTTATGTATTCTATGTCAGTGGGTTCGACGGTCTTGAGTTCGGGAAGCATGTTCCTGAGGAGATTGAGGCCCGCGCAGTCCAGAGCCACGGGGTCCTGGCCAGCGAACATGTAACCGAACCTCATGGCCTTGCCGCCGTGGCGGAGTTCTTGGGCCGCCCTCATGGTCCTGGCCCCGTCCATTATGGTCAGGTTGGCCTTGAATACATTGTGCAGCTCTGCAATGCCCCTGTGGATGCTCTTGAGCCTCGCGTGCATAAGGAGCCTCTCCCGGTTGTGCAGGAATCCGAAGTGATTCTTGAGAGCGCCGGTGAGCTTAACGCAATTGTGGTACTTGATAACAGGAAGGGATATCAAGTAATCATAATCAAAGGGCACGCTCGAGACCCTGAGCTTGAACCCCGTCCTGGTCATGACCTTTCTGAAGGGCTCGTCATGGAGGTTGCACAGTTCTGCATCGAACTCTCCGCACACATTCTGGAGGCAGTGGTGCTCGATTATGTGGCCGGGGTCGCCCGCGTCAGGGGCTGGGCCATCCCCCACTATGGCCTCGCATCCCCTGTCCAGAAGCGCCTTCAGGACCTCCCTGAGAGCATCTGGATGGGTGGTGGTGGGATAGCGCTCATGTGATACTATGTTGGGCTTCACAAAGACCCTCTTGCCAGACCACTCACGCCGGAAACGCTTCATCACGGCACGGGTGAAGGCTTTTCTGTCATCGGTTTCCTTAACAAGAACCGCAGGCTTCATACTTTATTTATTGCTTTATGCTTAATATGCTTTCTATGGTTTCTGGGAACATTTCTTCTGAGGATATCGTGCACAAGGTGCTGGAGCTGTCTGGTTTCAGGGAACCCAATCCCGTCCAGGAGCTTGCCATCAGGAAGGGCCTTCTGGGCGACAGGAACATGGTGGTGGCGGCCCCTACGGCATCGGGCAAGACATTGATTGCAGAGATTGCCGCGCTCAAGTCAATAAGGGAGAACAGAAAAGTCGTATACATAGTCCCGCTCAAGGCACTGGCCAGCGAGAAGTTTGGGGAGTTCAAAAAGAGATATGAACCGCTGGGCATAAGGGTGGCCATGTCAGTGGGTGACAGGGACTCGTCAGATCCGTGGCTGGCCAGGAACGACCTGATAATAGTCACCAGTGAAAAGCTCGACTCCCTGTTGAGGCACGGCATAGCGTGGACAGGCCAGATAGGGCTCGTTATCGCGGATGAGGTGCACCTTCTGGACGACTCCTCAAGGGGGCCAACCTTGGAGGTCGTGCTGACCAGGCTGAGGCAGGACTC
>DAOVFN010000099.1 GCA_030672885.1 Candidatus Aenigmatarchaeota archaeon
TGGAAGAGCAGGCCCGGGCAGGAGAATCCCCTGCAGGCGGCGAGGAGAGGCCGGAGAAGCCTGCAGAACCCGGGGCAGCCAGACCAGGGCCTGCGAAGGACATCCATAAGGAGCGGGAAAAGGAAGCCATAAAAGCGCCTGGGCCTGAAGCAATGCCAGGGCCTTTGGACATCGAGGGTCCGCAGGAGACAGACAGGGGCAGGCTTGCAAGGCTAAAGGGAATCAGGGAAAGGGTTTCCACCAGAGAGATTACCGATAAGGACATTGACAGGTTCTTTGATGACAGTGAGACAGAGCTCCTCCGGAGCGACGTGGCCCTCGAAGTGGCTGACGCCATGAGGCAGAAGCTGAAGGAGAGACTGGTCCCGAGCAAGGTAAGCAGAGCCAAGAGCTCTGAGGCAGTCGAGAAGGCATTCAGGGAGAGCCTGCTCGAGATAGTGGACCAGGGAGGCATAGACCTGGACACCATGATAAGGGAAGCAAAAAAAAGGGAGAGGCCGCTCCTGATGGTTTTTCTTGGCTATAACGGAAGCGGGAAGACCACGAGCCTTGCAAAGCTCGCGAGCCATCTCAAGGCAGGGGGCTTCAGGCCCGTGCTTGTGGCAGGCGACACTTTCAGGGCGGCATCGATCGAGCAGCTCGAGGTTCACGGCAAGAGGCTCGGCATAAAGGTGATAAAGCACCAGTACGGCTCTGACTCAGCAGCAGTGATATTCGATGCAATGAAATACGCAGAAAAGAACGGGCTTGACGTGGTCCTGGCTGACACCGCAGGCAGGGTCCACACAGACATGAACCTCATGGACGAGCTAAAGAAAGTGGTGAGGGTGAACAACCCGGACCTCAGGGTCCTGGTGGTGGACTCCCTGACAGGCAACGACGCAGTCGAGCAGGCCAGGCGGTTCCATGATGCAGTAGGCGTGGACTGCGTGGTCATGACAAAAACCGATGTCAACCCAAGGGGAGGCTCCATACTATCGGTTGTCCACACCATAGGAAAGCCCATACTGTTCCTGGGAACTGGCCAGGAATACTCCAGCATGAAGCTCTTCAAGCCAGGGGATTTCGTTGGAGAGCTTCTTGGATAGAAGCCTACTTCATCCCCAAGAGGTCGACCTTTGTTATTATTCCCTTCACCCTTCCCTTTTCTGCGACAAGGACCGCCGCGTGGAAATCCAAAAGGGGTTGCGCTATCTCCACAGGGTCTCTGGAATCCACCACCGGAAAGGGCCTGCACATTATGTGCCTCACCTGGAGGGCGTGGAGCCTCCTGTCCATGTTCTTTATTATGGTGGCCTCGTCTATCCCTCCAAGCAATCTCTGCCTGTCCATGACAGGGATCTGGGATATGCCCAATTCGCGCATTATCCTTATGGCCTCCTCTATGGGGGCATCCGGAGTGATGGTAATCAGGTTGCTGCTCATTGCGCTCCGGCAGCGTTTCTTTCTGTCCCCTGACCCGAGTATCCTCAGAATCCTGTTGACTGTAGACAGCCTGGGGTCGACCTTGCCTGTCTCTATCTTGGCAACGTGAGCCTGGGATATGCCGGCCAGTCTGGCAAGCACTGCCTGGGAGAGCCCTACCTCGCTTCTCATGTCCCTTATGAGTCTGCCTGTCACCAGCATGCGATTACATTCCTCCTGGCCACAGGCCAGTCATTATAACCGGTAGTTATGATATTATACTATTATATATTGAAAATTATATAAAGGCCCGGGCTCATAAAATTCTTAATTCAGGATTACCTGATTTTAAAAGCAACATAAAGGAGGAAGATTGTAATGGCAACGTATCTATTCACTTCAGAATCTGTAACAGAGGGGCATCCCGACAAAGTCGCCGACCAGATATCGGATGCTATTCTGGACGAACTGATAAAACAGGACCCCTATTCGAGGGTGGCTGTGGAAACCCTGACCACCACAGGCCTCATAGTAGTGGCAGGAGAGGTCACTACAAAGGGCTACATAGATGTGCAGTCGGTAGTAAGAGACATGGTCAGGGATGTCGGGTACAGCAGGCCTGAATACGGCTTTGATGCCGACCAGTGCGCGGTGCTTGTCTCGCTCCATGAACAGAGCCCTGACATATCCCAGGGCGTCACCGAGGGTGAGGGCATGCACAAGGAGCAGGGAGCAGGTGACCAGGGACTCATGTTCGGCTACGCAACCAACGAGACCCCTGAGTACATGCCTCTTCCAATAGACCTCGCGCACAAGCTCACCATGAAGCTTACAGATGCCAGGAAGAAGGGAATCCTTCCGTGGTTAAGGCCTGACGGCAAGTCCCAGGTCACTATCGAATATGACAACGGCACGCCCCTGAGGGCGGACACCGTGGTCATAGCTGCGCAGCACTCCCCAGATGTCCCGGACGATGAGCTCAGAAGGGGCATAATGGAAGAGGTCATAAAACCAGTATGCGGCAAATGGACAGATGAGAGGACAACCTTCCACATCAACCCCACCGGAAGGTTCGTGCTTGGCGGTCCTCCTGGAGACTCCGGCCTCACAGGAAGGAAAATCATTGTCGATACCTACGGGGGCCAGGGCTCCCACGGGGGCGGGTGCTTCTCAGGCAAGGACCCCAGCAAGGTGGACAGGTCAGCATCCTATATGGCCAGGCACATAGCCAAGAACATCGTGGCAGCGGGTCTTGCGGACAGGTGCGAAGTCCAGATAGCATATGCCATCGGCGTAGCAAAACCAGTCTCTCTGATGATAAACACATTCCAGACCGGAAAGATATCAGAGGAAAAGATAAGGGAGATAGTGGAACAGCACTTCGACCTCAGGCCGGCTGAGATAATCAGGTACCTGGACCTCAGGAGGCCGATATTCAGAAAGACCGCTGCGTATGGACACTTCGGCAGGAGCGACCCGGACTTCACCTGGGAGAGGACCAGCAAGGCCGAGGAGATAAGAAGGGCTGCAGGGCTTGCCCCCATACAGGCCGCCCAGGAACAGGACAGCGCACCTGAACCCGTTCCTGCAGAGACGCCGGGGGAGCAGGAAGGTCAAGAGGCCCGGATAAATATACCCGTGGAGATGGAGACTGGCAAAGAGGGGTTCATGACTTCATGAACCCGCCCCCAACCATTCAGTACTGAGCGCATCCAGACCCGCATATCTGGTGCCGCACAAGACCGGGTACGTTAATTCTTAAACCACCTGCACCAATTATTTGTCATGTTCGGGGAGCTCATCATATGGGTCCAGGCCTTTGTGCAGGCCTATGGCCTGCCAGGCGCGTTCCTGGTATCCATGCTTGAGTCATTCATATTCCCAGTACCCACTGCGACATTCATAGCCCCATTCACCGCCATGGGTATTGACCCGCTGGTCATCACCATTGTGGCCACGGCCGGCTCCCTCATCGGGGCAGTGATTGGCTATGCTCTGGGCATGAAACTGGGCAAGCCCGCGGCTGAGAGG
>DAOVFN010000085.1 GCA_030672885.1 Candidatus Aenigmatarchaeota archaeon
CGCATGTCTTCCTGTCCAGGGCCTTCAGGTCTGTCAGCGGGCCAGAGAATCCTGCCAGGGACTGGGAGAGCTCATCTGTCCTTTTCTCCTGGGTTGTCCTGAATGCCGAGAGCTCCTGGCTCAGGGACCCGAGCCCTTTGAGCTCGTCCTTGAACACCCTTATCTGGGCCTTGGCGTCTTCTGAGCGCCTGACATCGAGTTCGCCCCTCATGGCATTCATGCTGGAATCGATGCGCTTGAGCAGTTCGGCCCTTATCACAGAATCCGCTGTCTTGTGGTGTTCGGATGCGTCGGCAAGGTTCTCTGATAGTTCCTTGTGGGCGGATTCCATCCCTGCCAGGCGGCTTCCCAGAACACTGAGCTCCGGATAGGTGCCCTGGAGATCAGATACCTGTCTTTGGAGCATGGTGATAGAGCCGTCATGTGACTTCCTCAGTGCACTGAGCTCTTCTTCTGTGCCGGAGAGGCGCTTGAATTCCGCCTTGAACTCAGCCAGGCTGGATTTTGCCTGCTCCTGGCTCTTCTTTTCAAGGGTCTTCCTGATCGAGCCTATCTCCCTGTCCAGGTATCTGGAGAGGTCCTGTTTTGCAGTGGCGAGATGGTCCCTTTGTCTGTTCAGGCTATCCGCAAACCTGGACTCCTGGCCGGACAGCCTCTCCTCGAGCCCGGCCTTCATGGTGGACAGCTTCTCAGAGAGGCCCTTGAACTCGGTTGCCAGACCTTCCGCGCGCCCAGCAAAGTAGTCCTTGGTATCCAATAGTTTATTTATCATATTCCCCTGGGTGTCCAGGCGCTTGGGGACTTCCCTCATTGTAACACAGAAGGTCTTGAGTTCCTCGGTCAGCTTTGCTGTGTTGGAGGCATTGGTGACGTCGTCCCTCTTGAGTGACTTTATGTCTGAGATGACGCCGCGCTCGAGCTTGTTCACCTTTGCATCAAGCCATTTCCTGAGATTCTCGGGCGCCTCCAGAGAAGCCAGCTTCTTTTCGAACTCGCTGTCCGCACGTGACAACCGTTTCAGCTTCTCGTCAAATATGACGCTCCATTTTTCCAGGTCAGAGAACCTGGGGCCGCTCAGGTTCAGGTATGTATTGGTGACTTCGTTCCTGATGGTATCGGACTGGGTTTTCTTGAGGTCCTTGAAATCCTGATTGAACCTGTCAGTGACCTGTTCTATCTTTCTCTTGACACCCTGCCTGAGGACATCGAGCCTCTCATTTGTCTGGGAGCCCTCCTCGTCGAGGTCCTTGTAGATGTTGTCCTTGTCTGCGGTGAGCTTCTGGATGTCGTCCCTGAGCTTGCCCAGGTTGAGGACCTCCTCTTTGGTGTGGCTGAGCCTGCTATTGAAGTCGTTCAGGGTCTCCTGCATGTCGCGCATCTCATTCATGGCAGGGTCCAGTTTCGAGCGCAGTTTCTTGTTAACGAGATCAGGTATTACCTCCTCTATTATCTCGTCGCTGGAGAATATGAGCTTCCTTAGTTTCTGAACGTTCTCAGGTCCCAGTTTCTGCCTGATGTCCTGGAGCTTCTCTTCGAGGTCGGGAATCCTCTCCAGGGCGCTTGATCTGTCCTCAAGAACCGATATGCGGTACTCCATTTTCTTGCTCAGGGTGTCCAGGGACTTTGCCAGGGCCGCCATTGTCTTCTTGGCATCATATATCTCGGTCTGGAAGTCCACTTCCTCGCCGAATGACGCAAGCTCCCTGGATATGCTGCTCCCGCCCCCGGGTATGGGATGCGCCTGGGGAGGCGGCTGGAACATCTGGCTGCTGAGCTTCTCGGAAATCTGGTTGAGCTTGCTCTCGAGACTGGATATCTTTTCCAGGCCCTTCGTGTTCTCTTTGATATCTGAGAGCCCGGAGTCCACTCTCTTCTTGACCATGTCAGAGATGTCCTTTTTGAGCTCGTCTGGTCTGGTCTGTGCGCGTGCAGCCGGGGATGCCTGTGCCGGCGCGGCACTCTGGGCGGGCGGGCTTTCGGTGGGCTGGGCGCCGGACATCTCCATCTTCTTTGCCACATCACCAAGGGTCGTTTCCAGGGCGCTGCCTGATTCCTGGGCCGCCTGTGGAGTGGCGGGCGATTCACCAGGACCAGGGCTGTCTGGCCTGCCTGTCCATGCGGCTGCGCCGGGAGCCGGGCCTGCCAGGGAATCAGGGATTCCTGAATTCTCTTTATCAATCTCTTTCTTTATCTTGTCCAGTTCGTCGTTACCTGCCATTGCAGCACCTCGGGACATTCAGCGCTCTCATGAGAGAGCCATTCAACAGGGAAAAAATCAGGCAAAACGGTTCTGGAAACGGCGGGAAAATATGATTTTTTGAACTCATGTATAATAGTTATTTGTCATTATATAAATTAGCGATTTTGGTGATATTCATATGCATATGATAGTATGGGTGTCTTAATTTTTTCGTTTTTTTTTGCGAATTTAAAGTAACCGTGTATGTTTGGTTTCGAGGATTTGAAGCCTAAAACCACAAAAACATGGTTTTTTTATAGCATGGTTGTATAGATTTTCAATAGCATGATAAAAAAGGAAAAACTGACTGACTACAAGAACTTTTGGCTGATATGGATAAACTGTGCAGGAAAGCAGGAGAGAGGGGAGTCTCTCTTTGGCATACAGACAAGCTGGGGCATAAAGACCAACTATCTCTATCATAACGAGGCCGGCCTGGGCAAGCCCCTGTATATTCGTATGATAAGGGACGGCTATCTCGTAAAAAGCGGTCCCAGGCTGAAGGCCGGGTTTGCCTGGATACCCGGGTATGTCAGTGACCTGGCTGGGGTGAGCACTGGCGATGCGTGGTATCCGAGCACGCTCATAAAGGAGCGCTGGCCGCATATCCAGAAGTTCATAGAGGAGCATGCCCAGACACTCTTTGATGACAAGGCCATACGTACGCTCTATAAGAACGACAGGGACCTGCTGGGCCAGACCGGGAGGTATATTTTCAATGACATATTCCTCTATGTGATGTTCTCTAACATCATACTGTTCACCAAGAAGTACAAGGCCGACATAGTGACGAGGATAATATCCACAGCCATATCCATATTCTCTGAGAGGGACCTCCTGAACTATATGAGGTGCCTTCACGAGCGCCTCTTCAGGAATGTCCCTGCCATCGTGACGAGCGAGGCCGAGATGAACAGGGTGATGTATCCGTTCAAGTGGTGATGCAGGCAATAACTTATAAATAATCAGAACGAATAAATCATATGAGCCGGGCACGGAGCGGGCTCCCGGGGAGCGCCCCGCAGGCCCCTTTAGATGCCCCCGGCTGGTGATATGCTTGACGAGGATAATAGGATTGGTTTCTGGCAAGGGTGGCGTGGGCAAGACCACTCTGGCCATCAATATCGGGGCCGCCCTGGCATCTGAATACAAGAAGGATGTCATTGTGGTGGATTGCAATGTTACCACCTCTCACCTGGGAATGTACCTGGGAATGTATTATTACCCTGTCTCCCTGAACCAGGTGCTCTCAGGGGACGTTGCCATAGACAAAGCCATATATGATTACAGCATAGCCGGGATGAGAATAATCCCGGCGTCGCTCTCCCTGGACGACCTCAAGGGTGTCGAGGTGAGCGAGCTCAAGAAGTCGATAAAGATGCTGTTCGGAAAGGCGGACATCGTCCTTCTGGACTCTGCCCCTGGTTTCGGCAGGGAGGCACTTGCTACCATACGGGCCTCGGATGAGATTCTGTTCGTGATGACGCCATTTGTCCCGCCGATGATGGATGTGATAAAGTGCTACCAGCTTGCCAGCCAGTACGGGGCCAAGCCCCTGGGTGTGGTGATGAACATGGTGGGTGAGGGAAGGCACGAGCTCACGGACTACGAGGTCGAGCAGCTGGTCGAGCTTCCCATAATATCCCGCATACCAAGGGACAAGGAAATCCTGAGGAGCC
>DAOVFN010000029.1 GCA_030672885.1 Candidatus Aenigmatarchaeota archaeon
GGGAACGTGGGAGTAAAAGGCTCCGCAAGGGCCTATGGCAATGTGGTTCTTATCCACGGGGACAGGAGTGATTACCAGGATATAAGGAAGGCCTCGAACATGCTGGGAAACGATGTTCAGGGCATCACAAGGGCAGCCCTCGTGCTCTCAGGGAAGAAGCACAGCCAGGAGGAATGGGACTCCATAGAAAGCATGCCCGTAACCAAGGAGGGGCTCGAATTGCTGAGAGAGGCGGACAGCATAGCCATGGGAAACCTGGAAGTGTTCGGGTTGTACGGGAAGGTCTCGCAGATGCCTGTCATTCTTTTTCCCGGACCTGGAAGGCCCTGGATATGCCTGAGACCCGTGGTCACCCCTGACTTCATGACACTGAGGATACCCGACATACCAGGGGAGCTCACCTGGGACTATCTTGACAGGACCATCAGGGATATTGGGGAGAATGCGGTGATAAGGGAACTGGGCGGTATAGGGGGGATTGTCCTCGACACCACCAACAAGCCCCCTGCCACGACAGAATGGGAGTGAGGCTGGCCAGGGCAGCGCCCGTATTTTTATAGCACACGTATCATATGGTACTATGGCTGAGAGAATCTGCATGAAAGGAGATTTGGAGAGGCTGGAGGGGTTTCTTAAGCAGCTCGCTCCGTCCCCGAATGGTATGGCAGACATGTCAGGGAAGGGGATGCTATTCTATCACGGGGACGCTGACGGTGTGTGTTCGGCCGCGCTCTTTCTAAGGTTCTATAAGGGGTTCAAGTACAGCCCAAGAAAGGGCCCTGCCATGGGAGAGGACTTCGTGAACATGGTCCTGAGAAAAAGGCCAGGGCTCCTGGTATTCCTGGACATGGCAGTGGATCAGGAGCGGGGGGACCTGGAGAGGTTCCTGAAGGAGATTCCCGGGCTCAGGATTATAATAATCGACCACCACATAGCTGAGAGTGACATGAACTCAGAAAGGGTGGTGCACATAAACCCTAGGTTCCTGAAGAAGGATGCCTATATTCCCGCTGCCTGCGCAGTTTACAGGCTGCTTGAGGGACTTGGAAAGGACGTGAGGCCCCTGCTATGGATAGCGGCCCTTGGGGTGATTGGGGATTACTACTGGAAGGATTGCCCAGACCTGATTGAGGAGTGCAGGAAAGAATATCCCTATCTGCTCAGGGGAGAGCCCCTGGAATCCAGGCTCGGGGAGGGAGCTGATATGATAGCAGCAGCCACCACCCTGAAGGGCCTCTCGGGAGTCGCGGAGTGCCTGAAGACCATCATGGCCTCGGATGGGTTCGAGGACTTCGGGTCTGTAAGGATGCTGAAGGACTGGAAGGGGGAGTTCGATGAAGAGTTCCAGGCCATGGTAGAGGATTTCGACAAGAAGCGCGAGCTCTTTGAGAAGGAGAACCTGATAGTCTATGAGGTCAGATCCAGGCTCAGCATCACATCAGTGATGGCCACGCACTTCGGGGAGAGTTTCCCTGACATGGTGGTTGCCATAAAGAAGGCTGATAAGGGAAGATGGAAGGTCTCGCTCAGGAACCAGGCAGGCAGGTTCAATCTGGGCGACCTGGCCAAGGAATGCTCGAAGGGGATAGGCTCAGGAGGGGGCCACGAGAAGGCTGCCGCAGTCATGGTGAAGGACTGGGACACCTTTCTCAAGAGGTTGAGGAAGGCCCTCATCCGGGCCTCTGCATGACAAAGAATGCATGGTCCCTCTCATAGGGATCAAGTTCCACCATATCCAGAATCTTAAAGGCCTTGGAGAGCTTGGCCCGCTCCTCCTTGTATATCTGTTTCGGGGGTCTTGTAACATCTATGCTGCGGGCCTTGATTGCGAGCATGGCATACCCTCCACTGGGAAGGAACGCCTCGCAGTTGCGAATCATTATCTCGCTCTGGTCATTCGTTGCCACATCCTGATATACCACGTCCACGGGCTCTACCCATGAATACGTCTCAGGCATCCTGGCATCGGCAAGTATGGGGACTATGTTGCACCGGCTTTCTGCAACAGGAGCCAGGTCCCTCATGGAGCGCTCCGAAATCTCGACGCCGTATATCACCCCATCGGGCCCTATTATGTCAGAGAGAAAGGACGCTGTCGAGCCGGACGATATCCCGAGGTAGAGTATCCTACTTGCTTTTCTTATCGGGAAGTTCCTTATGCCTCTGAGTATGGCGGCGGCTGCCTTGGACCTGTGGGGATCCCACTCCCTGAACTCTGTGCCCTGAATCCTCACCAGGGCCTTTGCAAATGTCTTGCTTCCCTGAACCAGGCCCCTGGTGAAGAGCCTGTCTCTGGAACGAAGCACGCCCGGGAAGGGTTCTGATGTCTTCATGGAGTAGTGTTGCCAAGATGGCTTAAATAGTGGCTGCTGTTCTGTGGGGTTTTAGTGCCGATAGGGGGGGTTCCTATTCTCCCAGTTCTCTGGTTATTCTGTCTATCCTGCCCTTGTATGCCCTGAGTCTCCTGTAGGACTCAAATATCTCCACTATGCCTGTCAGTATGAATGCCCAGCCCACTATCATGGACGATGGAGTCGTGGCGAATATGTTGATTAGCACTACCCCGGCACCGATTGAGGCGAGGCCTGTCCTCATGAACGACAGGACTGTCCTTTCCTTGGCGAGAATGGTCTGCTCGCGCATGAGAAGTATCTTTTCTTTTTTGTAGTCAATATGCTTCCTCCTGGAGCCCGGGGTTCGCGTCGCCATTGATAATATTTGTGCGTGCCTCTTTAAGACTTTTAATCCATGTCACCAAGATTTATCCATGGAGTACATCGTGCTTGCCAGGGTATACGCAGAACTCGAGAATACACCTGCAAAACTGGAGAAGACAGGAATGATAGCAGAGCTCCTAAAGGGATGCGACAGGGATGACCTCCCTAGGGTGGTCATGCTTCTCCAGGGAAGGGTGTTCCCTACATGGAGTGATAAGGAGATTGGGATAGCCACCCAGCTCATGATAAAGGCCATATCGAGAAACACTGGGTTCAGTGAAAAGATGATAATGGGCAAGTTCAGGGAGTCAGGCGACCTGGGTCTGGTCACCGAGGACCTGGTCTCCAGGAAGAAGCAGTCCACGCTGTTCAGCAGGAATCTCACGGTCGGGATGTTATTCGAGAATCTCCAGAAGCTGGCGGGTGTCGGGGGCAAGGGCTCGCAGACAAGGAAGTTCCAGCTCGTGTCAGAGGCCTTGGGCTCTGCAAGCCCTCTGGAAGCGAAATATATCGTGAGGACCGTGCTGGGTGACCTGAGGGTAGGCGTCGCCGAGGGGATAGTGCGGGACGCCATAGCCAGGGCATTCTTTGGGGAGCTGGAGAGTGAGGAATTCAAGAAGGCTGTACATGCTGTTGAGTGGGCCTGGTTTCTCAGGCCTGACTATGGAGAGGTTGCGTGCATAGCCAGGGATACGGGCCTGAAGGGCCTCCGGGGAGTGAAGCTCGATGTCGGAAAGCCATACATGGTCCTGCTCTCTGAGAAGTCCCCGGGCCTTGAGGAAGCACTGAAGGCATATGAGAGGCCCTGTCTCGAATACAAGTATGACGGAGTGAGGCTGTGCATCCACAAGAAGGGAGATAAGGTATGGCTCTATACAAGAAGGCTGGAGGATGTGACAGAGCAGTTCCCAGAGGTCATGGATGCTGTAAAAGACGTTGCGAAGGCGAAATCATGCATAATAGAGGGGGAGATGGTGGGTGTCGACAGGAAGACCGGGATGCCGCTTCCCTTCCAGTTCCTCTCCCAGAGGATAAAGAGGAAATACGACATAGGCAGGGTACAGGGAGAGATACCTGTCAGGGTGAATGTGTTTGACTTGGTCTACCTTGACGGAAAGGTACTGTTTGGTGCTCCGTTGAAGGAGCGATGGGAGAAGCTCAAGTCTGTGGTAAGCCCCGTGAAGGGCCGGTTCCAGCTGGCAGAGCACATCGAGGGCACTGGCCTGAAAAAAGCAGAGGCATTCTATAAGGAGGCCCTCTCCAGGGGACATGAAGGCCTGATGGTCAAGAACATGGAAGCGAGCTACCAGCCCGGAAGGAGGGTCGCAGGCGGGTGGCTCAAGGTCAAGCCCACAATGGAGAACCTGGACCTTGTGATAACAGGAGCCACCTGGGGAACCGGAAAGCGGGCCGGGTGGCTGGGCTCACTCGTGCTTGGCTGCAGGGACCCTGAGGGTGGCTTCAGGGAGTGCGGAATGATGGGAACAGGGATAAAGGAAAAGGGTGAGGGCGTGACATTTGAAGAGCTGACCAGGCTCCTGAAGCCCTACATAGAATCAGAGAAGGGCAGCTCGGTAAGGATAAAACCCAAAGTCGTGGTGGAGGTTGCTTATGAGGAGATACAGAGGAGCCCGAACTATGCCTCTGGTTATGCCTTGCGCTTCCCGCGGCTGGTCAGGATGAGAACCCTGGAAAAGACAGCTGAGCAGTGCGATACGCTTGAAAGGGTCGAGTATCTCTATAAGCTCCAGAAAAAAGCAAGATAGCAGCTGGGTGAGGCTTTATGGGGTTTTGCAGCAGAGGGGCAGGAAATAACTGTCACCACACGGTAGTTAAATATTTAAATGTTATGGTTATATCTGTTTTACAAAACATGATGTTTTGTCACTGGAGAACAATAACCTTTTAAATAAGGCATTCAGAATATTAAGTAGTGGGTGATATGGTGGCATCGACAGAAGTGCTGGACGCATTAAAGTCCATAGGACTGAACCTGTATGAAAGAAAGATTTTCGTAGCCCTGCTAGCAAAGGGGGTTGCGACCGCAGCAGAGGTTTCTGATATTGCCAATGTTCCCAGGTCACGTTCATACGACATCCTTGAGAGCCTGGCCGAGAAGGGTTTTGTCATGATGCAGCCATCGAAGCCCATCAAGTATGTCGCCCTGGCCCCAAGGGAGGCCATGGAGGGAACCAAGGATAGCCTAAAGATCAAACATAATGAGATAATCGAGAGGATAGACAAGCTCAAGGTCTCTCCTGTCATTCAGGAACTTGAGACCATTTTTGAGCAAGGACTGAACCTAACCCAGCCCACAGAAATGACAGGGACCCTCAAGGGCCACTATATTATAGACAGGCAGCTCAGGTCCGCGTTCAAGGACGCCAAGAGCACAATAAGCATAATAACAACCGAGCAGGGTCTGAACGACCTCTATTCAAAGCACTTCAGGATGCTCAAGAAGGCCAACCGCTCAGGGGTGAAGCTAAAGATACTGGCCCCGTTTGGCGAGGACTCTGTCACAAATGCATTCTCCCAGATAGCCGAAATAAGGAAGCTCGCAAAGCCCGCGGGAAGGATGACCATCATAGACGGGCAGAACATCCTTATGGCGCTCACTGATGACAAGAGCGTTCATGAGACCCAGGACATCGCATTCTGGGCAATATCGTCCCACGCCATAGAGAGCATGGCCACGCCGCGCTTTAACCAGCTCTGGGGCAAGGGCAAGTAAATTTCTATTGAAGATGATCACTATGCAATATCAAGCGATGCTGAAAGAGGGATGTTCTGACTCTGTCAGGCTATTGTACAATAAAGACGGCAGACATTTCCTGACAGCCATCAAAAGGAACGCAACAGACCCAGATTTTTTTGATAATTTCGAAAAGGGATTGGTGAACATCGAATACGCAAATGATGGCATCGGCACATTTGAAGGGATTTTTTATAAGGGAAAGAAAATTTTTCCAGTTATACGTCTTCAGATGCCTCTTTAGAATAACAGAACTTCTTATTCAGAGCATTATCCCGGCTTTCTCTATGTCGAGGAGGCGCCTGTACTCAGAATCCGTGTGCTTCTGGATTCTCTTTATCTCGGGCTCCCTGAGGTGCCTGAAGCGGCCCTGGAGATTCATGTATTCCTCCACAGGCTTTCTCTTTTCGAGCTTCTTGGTAATCCTGAGCCTGCCGTCCTCGACCTCATAGAGCATCCACATGCCTGTCTCCACTGCAATGCGGGAGAGCTTCACTGAGAGCGAAGAGTCGAATTTCCAGCCAGTGGGGCAGGGACAGAGCACGTGCAGGAACGAGGGCTGGTTGTCAAGGGCCTTCCTTACCTTGGCATAGAGATCCTGGGGATAGCCTATGGTGGCAGAGGCCACGTAGGGTATTCGGTGGGCGGCCACTATCTCGCAGATGGGCTTCTTCCACTCCCCCTTGCCAAAGGACTGCTTTCCATTGGGCGAGAATGTCGTCCAGGCCCCAAAGGGCGTTGCAGATGAGCGCTGCACGCCTGTATTGGCATAACATTCATTGTCCACACAGCACTGCGTAATTTTGTGGTCCCGCTCGAGCATTCCGGAAAGGCCCTGCAAGCCTATGTCAAAGGTCCCGCCGTCGCCTGCTATGGCCAGGACCTTCCAGCCCTTCTTGAGTTTTTTCACGCCAGCCTCCACTCCGCTGGCCAGGGCCGAAACTGTCTCGAATGCAATATGTATCCAGGGAGAATTCCAGGCAGTCTGGGGATAGGCAGAGGTAGTGACTTCCAGACAGGAAGTAGCGCAGCACACGATAGTGTCCTTTGGGCACACGCTGGATATCATATTGACCGCCACGGCCACGCCGCAGCCCGCGCACATTGTGTGCCCTGACTCGAGAAGTCTTGCCATAGAGTATTATTTGTGTTGGAAAGGCTTTAAAGTTTCCGGGAATTGGCAACCAGGATACTGCATCAATACATCATTTGCTGAATAGAAAAATAACAATAAAAAAAATGGAATGTTAAGGGCGGTGAGCCCCTATTTTTTCTTGGTCTTCTTGGGCTTTTCCTTTTTTTCCTTTTCTTCCTCTACCCTTATCTCGCGGTCGGCCTTTATCTCATCAATCTCCAGCCACACGACAAAGAGGCCGATTACGATAAGGAAGGGTGGTACGAATCCCGTGAGGACGACCAGGAAATTGGTCAGCCAGTCCCCGGGAAACCAGTCGCTTGTTCCCACTATCGGTGATATGGAATCAACGAACAGCCCCAAGCCGATTGCTATAAGGATGAGCCCAATCAGAATCTTTATTGCAGCGTTCATCTTTTATCCCCATTAGATTTGGAATGTTATTTATATATAACATATGCTTTTTTATATTTAATGCCCAGGGAGCATGTGCGTGCCGGGGTAACTTAATAAACACCATAGTTTAGTATCACGTGGTTCTTATGAAGTACATGAGGGATGTCTGGAAACGACCCGCAGAGGGCCTTGCCGAAGGCAAGAAGGGCCTGCTCGTCGAGCTGAGAAAGGAGCCTGTCATGAACAGGCTGGAGAAACCGACAAGGCTCGACAGGGCAAGGGGACTGGGATACAAGGCCAAGAAGGGTTATGTTGTAATCAGGGCCAGGGTTCCCAAGGGAAAGAGAAAGACCCCAAAGAAGGGAAGGAGAAGCCCCAAGGCATCGGGGAGGTTCTTTACCACAGGGCTCTCTATGAAGGCCATCGCAGAGCAGAGGGTAGCCAGGAGGTTCCCGAACCTTGAGGTCATGAATTCTTATCTGTTGCTTGGGGACGGGAGCCACAAGTGGTTCGAGGTCATACTCGCCGACCCCTCCAGGCCCGAGATTTCCGGGGACAAGGAGAGGAAATGGATAGCAGAGCGCAGTCAGAAGGGCAGGGCTTTCAGGGGAAAGACATCTGCTGGCAGGAAGGCAAGGGGCCTGACAAAGAAGGGCAAGGGCGCAGAGAAGCTCAG
>DAOVFN010000046.1 GCA_030672885.1 Candidatus Aenigmatarchaeota archaeon
GAAATCTGGGTATGGTGACATCCTCAGAAATCCCCAATAGGACAGTCATCGCCTTTAGAGAGCCGCTTGGCGTTGTCAGCGCTATAACGCCCTGGAACTTCCCCACCGCCATCCCCGCATGGAAGCTCATGCCTGCTCTCATATGCGGCAACACGGTGGTATTCAAGCCAGCCTCTGACACCCCGCTCTGCGCCATTGAACTGGTCAAACTCATACAAGCTGCCGGCCTCCCGCCGGGCGTGGTAAACCTGGTCACCGGCCCCGGCAGCTCCGCGGGCACGGCCATGGTCAGGCACAGTGGCATAAGCGGCATCTCCTTTACAGGATCCCGCGAGGTCGGTGGGTTCGTATCCCGCGAAGCAGGCCTCAAAAAAGTGGGCCTGGAACTGGGTGGCAAGAACGGAATAATAGTCATGGACGATGCCGACCTCAATCTCGCCCTTGACGGCGTGCTCTGGGGGGCCTTCGGCACCACGGGCCAGCGCTGCACAGCAGCCTCGCGCGTAATACTGCACAGAAAAATCAGGCGCAAATTCGAGAAGATGCTCGTTGCCCGCACAAACCAGCTCAGGCTGGGCGACGGCATCAAGCCCTCCACAGACGTGGGTCCCCTGATAAACAGGGCAGCCCAGAAAAAGGTCCACTACTACACGGGCGTGGGCCTGAGCGAGGGGGCAAGGCTCCTCTGCGGCGGCTCGCCTCCCAAATCAAGCGGATTCTTCTACAGGCCCACCATCTTCACAGGCGTCTCTCCCACCATGCACATAGCGCAGGAGGAGATATTCGGCCCCTCCCTCTCCCTTATCGAGGCCAGGGACCTCGACCACGCGATTGACATCACGAACTCCATATCATATGGCCTGAGCTCTGCCATATACACCCGCGACATCACGCGTGCCATGGAAGCTGTCGAGCGCATAGAGGCAGGCCTGGTCTATGTCAACTCAAGCACCATAGGCTCCGAGGTCCACCTTCCATTTGGCGGCGTCAAGGCCACTGGCCATGGCCGCGAGGCTGGCATCGAGGGACTTAACGAGTTCTCTGAAACCAAGACCATATACATCGACTACTCCGGCCGCCTGCAAAAAGCCCAGATAGACGTGATTAAATAAACCATTTAACAACCCATCCACAATAATAAACAATGAAACACGTCACTAGGAACCTCGTCAAAAAAGCCTACCCCATGAGAAAACCCTGGTCCCACAAGGGCGATTTCGGCAAGCTCCTTGTGGTGGGCGGCTCCAGGACCTATTCAGGCGCCCCTGCCCTTGCCGCCCTCGCGGCCCTCAGGTCGGGATGCGACCTCGTGACAGTGGCAGCTCCTGAGCGCGCTGCCAACATAATAGCATCATTCTCCCCTGACCTGATAACAGAGTCCCTGACAGGCAACTGCCTCAGCAGCAGGCACACCCGTCCGGTTCTCGAGATGTCAAAACATGCAGACGCCATTGTCCTGGGAGGCGGTCTCGGAAGGAAGCGGGAGACCATGCTCTTTGTCCGGAACCTCCTGGCCCGCATTGACAAACCATGCGTAATAGACGCCGATGCCATCCATGCCGTGGCCACAAACAAAAATCTGCTGAAACCCACCCATGTGCTCACCCCGCATGCTGGGGAGTTCCTTACCCTCACTGGCCACGAACCCGGCCAGGACATCAAAGAGATGGCCGGGCACGCCAGGATCTTCTCCTCCCGCCTCGGCTGCACGGTTCTTCTTAAGGGCCACATAGACGTCATCAGTGACGGTAAGGAAACCCTCCTCAACAAGACAGGGGTGCCCAAAATGTCGGTAGGAGGAACAGGGGACACCCTCGCGGGCATATGCGGCGCCCTCCTGTCCATGGGACTCTCTCCCTTTGCTGCGGCCTACTCAGCAGCCTACCTGAACGGCCTTGCGGGCGAACTCGCATCAAAACACCTCGGCCCGGGAATGCTCGCTTCGGACGTCCTGAGCTCCCTGCCTGCGGCAGCACAGGAAACCCTCAAATGACAGGCCTGCATAGCCCCATCCACCAAAACCATCCACCAGAAATTGCAAACTCGGGTTGTCAAAAAACCAAATTCTTCAGGGGGTCCTGGAAGCAGACCAGACGCAATTTACCAATACCTGACATGTCGATTCCTACATGCCTGTGCCATCCGGGACAAGAAACACGTTGTTTCATCCACTATGCACGATTTGTAGTGCAACAAGTTACCCTACACAATTTTTGTAGTGCAACAACTCGACACTTCATTCCCCAGTTACCTTACAATCTCTTTTCTGTTACCCTACATTATGCCATTTGTAGTGCAACAAAACCACACAACCTTTCCCAAAACAAGATGCCTCGACACTTAATTAACTAAATGTAGGGTAACTATTAAATACCATCAGCACATAAACTATATAACATGAGGTTCTGTTACCCTACATGTAGTGCAACAATGTTTCTCTTTCTCTTTAAGTGCTTGGCGGTGTTGGGAGGTAGTGTGGTTGGCTTACGCTAAATGGATCAAGAAGGGAGACCAGGTCCACGGCCCGTATTTCTATGAAACAATCCATACAGAAGACGGCAGGACAAAAAGAATCTACCTGGGAACAGACCCGCCCAGGCCTGAGCCTGAGCCAGACCCCTGCGCAGTGGCCACTGAGAGGCAGACGGGCCCGGCCGAGATAAGCGCGGCAGCGCTGGTGGTTATCTTTGTCCTCCTCTTCGGCTACCTCAGCTACACCGGCTACCTCACCGCCACGCCAGCACTACACACACAGAACACCAGCATCATATTCACCAGTTCTGCAAACCACACACTCGAAATAGGGGTTCCTGGTAACCTGAGCTCATTATCGCTATCAGGAGCGATTGTCGGAAACGGTTCCGTCAGAGTCTGGCTCATGAAATCCGGCCAGAAACTCCTTGTCCTGGACTCTGACCTCCTCACTGTCCCCATTTCTCCACGCCCATCTCTCCCGGCCGCAACATCTCCCATCACCGGCATCATAATCAATGAATCCACCCCCTCTGAACATGAAGTCCCTTCTTCTGAACGCGAAAACACCACCCAGGAAACCCTCACCAACAAAACATCACCCAAGCCGCCCTCTAATGAATCCATTCTCCTCAACGAAACCCTTCCGGAGCCCTCCACGGGTGAGACTTCTTATATGGATCAGGACAACGAAACCACAATACCCTCATCCTTCCTAGGCAACCAAGCCAATGCAACTGCACCGGCCTCTACATTCCCGGGCAACCAAACCAGCCCGGCACTCCCCGGCACCGCCACACCCGGGGAGAGCACCACAACAAACCCAACGCCACCAGGGAGCGAAACCATTCCTGATAACGAAACCAATATGAGTGTCCCCGCCAGCGAGACCAACATCACCCTTCCCCAGAACCTCACAAACATAACGGTCCCCGCCAGCGAGACCAACATAACCATCCCCAGGGAAAACACAACCCTACCAGAAAACGAGACAGGCCTCCCCCTTCCTGATGAGAACATCACCACAAACATCACTCCCCCACACAACATAACCATCCCTGATGAAAACATCCCCATAAATGTCACCCTCCCCGGGAACGCTACAAACATAACCAACATGACCGGGCCCGTACCCATTCCAGGGAACGTCACCAAAAGAAGAATCACAGAATTCAGGCACATATGCCTGGAGACATGCTCCCTCACACCCCACTACACCAGGAACATAACACTCCTCATAGAGCTCGGGCCCGGGACAGACCTACATCTTGACTCAGTATCCTATACCCTGGCCCAGGGCCCGCAACCGAACATCACCCAGGACCTTCCCCCAATGGGCATGGTCCCCAACCAGACCATGGGAACCAACTCAACCCTGGCCATTGACCTCAACGACTTCTTCACAGACCCCGAGGGAGAACCACTCAAGTACAATGCCAAGGGCAGGGAAAGGGAAATAAGAACCATGATCAGGGGCCCGCTCCTTGAAATCAAATCCGGCCACGGCAATGGCACATTCAGGATAAGGCTCGTGGCCGAGGACCCCATGAACGCCCTCAAGACAGACTTCTATGTCAACGTGACAGGCTCGGTACCTCTGCCACAACATGAGTTCGAAATATCCAGAATCAGAAACCTGTTCGGCATAAACATATCAGACATCAATAGCACAGCAAAAGGCTTCGACCTGAACTTCTCCCTCAGGAACGCCCTCATCAGCCTCCGCGGCGTGAACATGACCCACATTCAACAAATGAGACTAATCAACGTCACCAACCTCAGCTCAGCCCATGTAAAAGACAGGACAGCCTCCCTCACCACAGACACATTTGCCCTGAACCCCCTCTCCCTCACCAATGCCACCATAACCCTTGAGAAGCGCGGCCCTGTCACTTCAATACTCCGCTGCCCTGGCTTTGACTTCAACTCAAATACATGCCCCCTCTGGGAGCTCACCAGCATCCCCTTCTCGGACAACGGAACCCACATAACCTTCACAGTCTCCTCCTTCTCAGGCTATGTTGGAACCAATCTCAAAATAATCGATGTTCATTCCTCTCCAATGGTGGGGGGAAATTGGACAGTTCGTTTTGATACAACCGGAACAGCTGACTTAACTATTACTGCCACGCGCGAAATTAATTATACAGAGAGTTACACGAGATGGACAAATTATAGTGAAGATTCTGGACTTTATGATTTGAAGTTTTTAGAGCTTAAATGCGGGGAAAAAACCTTAGAATATAAATGGCAAGGCGAGGATTGTTCTGAAAACGAGTGCAGTATTTTTATTCCGAATTATTCATGCAATGAAACATGCTATGAAACTTCCTTAGTTCTTTCCAGCGGGCGACACGTTTTAAAATTTGAATATGGAGATGAAACAGCTTATGCGTATAATTCAATTTATGATTGTGATTCATGTGCTACTTGCAATAGCAATATTACTGCAGCTTCTGCTGGGGATACTGTTCGCTTAACAGCAGATATAATTAATTATTCAGGAGCGGATGATAGTACTCAAGCAGGAGAAACTTGTATTTCGTTTGGGGGAAAAGATAATATAATTTTTGATTGTGATGGATATACAATTAATGGTGAAGGGGACAGTTTTGGATATGGAATTGGGTTAGAAGGTATCTCAAATGGTAATACCATAATGAATTGTGTGAATATCTCCCGTTTCTTTCGTGGAGTATATCTTTTTAATGCCGATAACAACAACATCACAAACAGTAATGCTAACAATAATAAACTCGGCTTCGGTATCTTGGGCTCCGACAACAACATTCTAACAAACATCATAGCAACTGATAACAATTACGGTCTTGAGCTCGGGCTGTCTTCTTACAGCAACACCATCACAAACCTCACTTCTAGCAATGACAGGACTGGAATTAAGCTTTACGGTGGATCCCAATACAACACCATAAACGATTCCTATATTGAAGATAATGCTGCATATTACGGGGGGGTATCTATTAAGGATGAAGGCACCCGCTATAACACATTATACAACAATTTTTTTAATAATACTGTCAATATCATTTCAGATAGTGATTCTAATACTAATTATTGGAATACTACTAAAACATTAGGCACAAATATACTTGGGGGTCCTTATATTGGTGGAAACTACTGGACAGACCCGGACGGCGGGAATTTCTCAGACACATGCCCGGACACCAACGGAGACGGGATATGCGATACTAATTACAACATAATATACAGCGAATGGGATAACCTGAGCCTCACAAACACAAACTTCGCCACCTACACCGAGTTCGATGTAGCCCCTACAACAGATTTCAACTCCCAACCAAACATATTCAATATCTGCCAGCCAATCATCGAAACTACGGGGGTTGCCAGGATACACTGGTACGGCTGCGTAAACGCCTCTGGCGCGGACTTTGATTCATACGTCGAATTCGGCTCAGGCTTTGCCTGGGTGGACTCCACCAACCTCAACAACACATTCAACTCCGCTGCAAACATAACCCTCTACGGCCTCCCCTATAGCGAGACCCCTGCCATATACGAGGACGGCTCCCCCTGCCCCGACAGCGTGGCAAATTCCTACTCCTCCGGAACATTCTCCTTCAACACGACCCACTTCACCAACTACTCCGCAGGCGCCAACTCCAACCTCACCATATACGACCAGAACGACACCGAGGGCGGCTCAGTCCAGGCATACACAGGAAACACCATAACCTTTTATGCCAACTACACCAACACTACCTCAGGCGAACCCATAACGGATGCCTCCTGCAACATCTCCTTCAACGTCACTCCCTTCGGTCCATGCGA
>DAOVFN010000088.1 GCA_030672885.1 Candidatus Aenigmatarchaeota archaeon
TTCAAGACAAGATTAAAATACTTGTTATCTCGAACTGAGCCAAAAAAACTACCAGTTTGAACTGGTAGATGAATGCGCAGTTCGAGAGATCTGCCGAATCAACAAACCCCTGATTTTAATCAGGGGTTGCACAGTGGCGTACTGATGACCTTGTTTTGAGCATATACGCCACCAGGCAGCTCAGAAGGCCTGTCATGGTATAGAATATCACCCATATGAACTCCATTATGGTGGAATGGAAGAGGAACAGCAGCGGTATCTCGGCAACAGCGAACGCAAGGAGGATGAAGACAAAACCCATCCTGTTTACAGACATGTTGTAGAATGCGATGATGTATGAGATTGCCAGGAAGCTCATGGCCACAGCAAGCAGCCCTATCATGCCCGCTGATTCAGAAAACCCGCCACCGAAAAAGAACGTTACAATGAAGTCTGGGATTACGAGGTATGACGACACCAGCATGGCCAGAAGCAGCAGCATGTAAAGGATGCCCTTCTTCAGGAGGGGATATGCATTGCTCATCGTGTTGTGCATCTCCACTGCCTTGGGGAACATGACCGTGGTTATTATGCCTGAGAGAAAGAATGCAATCTTTGCCAGGACGGCCGCGGCAGCGTAATGCCCTGCCTGTGTTGCTGTAAAGAAGTGCTTTGCCAGTATCACGTCAATGTTTGTGATAAGGATGAATCCAGTAAAGACCATGAGCGTGCTCCAGTAGTATTTGTATATCGCTGGGGCGTCGACGTCCTTGATGGTCTTTTCTTTCAGTATGTGTCTCAGGGGCAGGAACGTGACCATGATTACCAGTGCGGTTGAGACACTAAAGGACAGTGCAGCGCCGTTTATGCCCATTCCCCATGCAACCAGGAGCACGCCAAAAGCAAGCCTGAGCACAAAGACAAGCGACTGATTGAAGCCGAGCTGCTTGAAGTTCTGGATTCCCTGCAGCACCCCGAAATTGACAGGGATGACAAAACTAAATATGATGCTTATACCTATCAGCATTATCGGGACAGCTGATGGGATGTTGAGAAATCCCGCGACAAAGGGGCTTGCCGCCACAAGTCCGATAAACACCAGAACCCCGCAGATAAAGAGCTTCCTGAATGATCTGATGAACAGCCACTTTATCTTTCCCTCATGCCCCTGTGTCTTCAGTATCGATGTGAAGTTTGCAATCACGGTCTGTATTGCGCCAAGCGGTATGGTGGCAATGCAGAGTATGGCTATGATGGAGCCAAGTATTCCGTAGTCCTCTGGGCCGAGCACCCTTCCCATGTATGCATGGAACAGGTAACCTGATATGTATCCGATAATCGAGAAGAAGAATATAATCCCCCCATGCTTCAGAAAGTCATCCGTGAAAGCCATTCAATGCACCTATGCAAATCTTTTTATTACATCCCTAAGGAACCCTATCCTTATACCTGTCTTTTTTTCGATATACTTTAAAATCTCTGCATCATCTTTTCCGAATCCCTTCATAACCAGGAGCAATGCCAGATACATGATACTGAATACAGCAAAGAGGACAATCATGATGTGAAACGGGAACTCTGCAAAGAGCATCCGGGAGACATGGTTCACAACGGCCAGTGACAGCAGGCCGCTAACCAGGGACTTCAGTATATTCCTGTCCAGGGGCATGATCCTTACAAAGCAATATGATATCCCTATCAGAAGCAGGAACCTTATGGCATTGGTGATTACCACGGATGTTGCTGCCCCCTCTATCCCATATGCCGGGATAAGCAGCACATTGAGCACAACACTGAAGAGCAATGCGATGGCGGTGACATAAAAGACCACCCGGGTCTTTCTTATAGAGTTGAGGAGCAGGAAGGGTATCGTGCTGATGCTGAACAAGAGATAACCCGTGCCCAGCAGGATGAGGGCGATGCTCCCTGAAACGAACTCCGACCCAAAGAATATGTTTATGATTTGCCTGGAGAAGAATATCATCATCAGCAGTGCAGGGAAATTCACAAAGAAGGCCCACCTGGTGACGGTCCTGTACATGTTGTTGAAGCCCTCTCTTTGATTTGATGTGTGGAGCTCGGTGAGAATCGGCAGGAAGAGCGCAGTCAATGCGATTGTTATTATGGTCAGGAGCTGGGCAATGGTCACGCCTGCGCTATAGATGCCCACGCCTGCCATGGTCACGTTCGGGAAGTAACCCAGCAGTATTATGTCGGTATATGAGAAGACGACAAGCATGACGTTGCTAAAGAAAAGGGGCAGCGCATACGTGAATATCTCCCTGTTCGTATAGACGGGCTTTGTTCCCTTCATGCCGGGAAACACCCTGTAGATATAGTAGACAGACAGCACCCCGGCCACAATCGTGGCGGCAAGCCATGATGAGACTATTCCCATCATACCGAGGCCCATGGCAGAAAAGGCAACCAGGAAGACGATCTTCAGGACATTGGAGACAACGTTATCCGAATATACCTGGTACTTGTTCTTTTGGAAGCCGACAAAGACCACGCTTCCTATCAGGACAAGGGAATAGAACGGCAGCGCCAATGAGAAGATCCTGAGCACAGTGGCAAGTTCGGCTGTATGAAAGAACACATCGGCAATAAGGTCAGAAAAGAGGAAGAGCAGCGCGGTCAAGAGAACCGAGACAGGCATTACCACCTTAAAAGAGAACATGATGACGCCCTTGGTTCTGCTGTCGTCTCTTTTCGAGCGGAAGTATGCAGTATAATGCACTATGGCGTTGTTGAGGCCCATCATCGCAATGACAGAAAAGATGGTGAAGACAGCCACCCCTATTGAGAAGAGGCCATAGTCAGCAGGCCCGTAATAGCGCGCTATTATAATTCTGTATGTGTATGCAAGCATCTTGGCCAGGAGTATGCCCACAAACGCTATGCCTGCGCCCTTGACCAGGGTCTTCAGGTATCCCTGGTTCTCGGTCGTTTGGTTCATCTAACTATAGAATGGGTTCATTACTAATAATTGTTTGCGTGTTTGGTTTGAGCATGTATATAACAATATACTTTCAGCATAACTATGTTTCATCTCGCCCCAAACCAACCAACACTCTCCCCAACCCCTCATCAAGCCCCACCGAGGCCTTCCAGCCGAGTCTTTTCCTTGCCTTGCTTGTGTCCGGCCTTCTCCTTGTCGGGTCGTCCTCGGGCAGCTCCCTGAAGACGATCCCGGATTTTGAGTTCAAGAGTGACTTTACCTTCCGGGCCACATCTATTATCATGTATTCGTTCGGATTCCCCAGGTTGAGAACCTCTCCTGACAGGCCCCCAGTGAACATCAGCTTCTCAAGGCCCTCGACCATATCTGATATATAGCAGAAGCTCCTGGTCTGCTTCCCATTACCATATACTGTTATTGGCCTGTCCTCCATGGCCTGTGCGATGAAGTTCGGGACAGCCCTGCCATCATCTTTCCTCATCCTGGGGCCATAACTATTGAATATCCTTGCAATCCTCACGTCCATGCCATGCACCTTTCTGAATGCCATGGTGAGGGCCTCTGCAAACCTCTTGGACTCGTCATAGCAGCTCCTTGGGCCCATGGTGTTTACATTGCCCCAGTAGCTCTCGTTTTGGGGATGCTCCTCTGGCTCGCCATACACCTCTGAGGTCGATGCCAAGAGGAAGCGGCCTCCCTTCTCCCTGGCAAGGTTCAGTGCGTTCAGGGTTCCCAGCGAGTTGACCATCATGGTCTCAATAGGCAGCTTCTGGTAGTCCACTGGCGATGCAGGGGATGCCAGGTGGAACAGGTAATCCACGGGCCCGTCCACATCCAGCGACTTCGATACGTCCTCCCTGATAAACGTGAACTGACTGTTTTCCTTCAGGTGGGCGATGTT
>DAOVFN010000123.1 GCA_030672885.1 Candidatus Aenigmatarchaeota archaeon
TCTCGGATTAGAATCAACAAAATCAATATCAGTCTTATGTTGAACCAGAAAACATCTGCTTTTAAGCAGATGATGGATGCATAGTCTGCATCTCCAATACTTCCTATGCAGAGATGTCTCGTGTTAATGAGACACGATTTCTGGTTCAACGGCTATGCCTAACCAAGAAAACCGCTGACTGAAGTCAGCGGTTGCAAGGAGGCATATTATATGTTCCATGGGGAACTGTCCTCATGAGGACTCTGCTTATCTCTCATTCCATCAGGCGGTTCATAAAACCAATTTATATATGCTGGAAAATAATTATGAATGGTTGCATGGTCAGCAAGATAGAAGACGTGATGAGCAGACAGGTCATAACCCTGAAGAAGGGTGCAAACGTTATGGATGCTGTCAGGCTGATGGCCGACCGCGCCATAAGCTGCGTAATAATCGTGGACAATGCCCACAAGCCTGTCGGAATAATAACCGAGAGGGATATGGTAAAGCGGGTTCTCAATGACGCACTCGACCCAGAGAGCACCAAGATAGATGATGTCATGACCTCTCCTGTCATCACAATCCCTGCAGATAAGAGAGTGACAGATGCGATAAACATGATGCAGAAATACCGCCTCAGAAGAGTGGTGGTGGCGACCGACAAGAACAAACTCCTAGGCATACTGACACAGAGCGATCTCCTCGTCAGGGTGCACAAGGTCCAGAAAGAACTGGGAAAGATGAACGAGAGCCTTAGGAATACCATCAACAGCCTCAACAGATATAAAAAGGTCACGACATCTGATGCCAGGATAACCTCCCTCAAAAAGAAGATACATGAGCTCGAGAAGGAGCTCAAAAAGACCAGGAATGCCACGCAGCCAAGGAACCGGAAGCTGTGAACTGCTCCCTCCCTTTCGGAAGGGGCTTCCTAATTCATCGACCACAGCACACAGTCTTACATGGTCATCCAATGGTGTGTATTCGGACAGTTCCTGCCCTATGAGCAATGTATAGATAGTGTAATGAACCTTTTCCATACCCTCAGTACCCTCAAGGGCACAAGAACTCCGGACACCTTCCAGGGAGTCTTTTCAATGCTAGTCCTCGTGCATCTTGTATGACTCATAGAAGTCTGTCTCGTCCCTATCGAGCTGATTAAGCGTATCGTCCTTGGGAGGGGTTTCCTCGGATTCGATGCTTTCTGCGGGGGCCGAAGTCTCCTTGCTCACCAGGTCTATGTGATCACTCTCTATCTCTATGAGCGCGGTAAAGAGCTCCCTTACCCGCGGCTCTGTGGCCTGCTTGAGGAACTCGGTGTAGAGACTGACAACCCTGTTCTCTCTCCTGTCGGCCTCCTTTAGCGTCTCATGTTCGTCTGTTGAGCATATTCCCTTCCGGAGTTCTATCACAGGCTTCTCTTTTCCGAGAATCTTGCTGAATATAGTTGCGTGCTCTGTCTCTACCCTGGAGAGGGCCCTGAATATGGTCCTGATTTCCTGGTTTCTGGATGTTCTGGATACGCAGAGATAGAATTCGGCATTGCTTATCTCGAGATGAAGCGAGGACTCTATGTTCTTTCTGGAGTTTCCTGTGAGTTCGACCTTGCTGATGTCCTTCCAGTCGCTCTGGTGAACCATGTATCTCTCATGCGCCCCGCAGAACGGGCAGTTGCTGGACACTTCAAATCCTATATAGGGGTCGCCGCATATCATGCACCTGAATACCTGTACCCTCTGCATATGGCACCACATTCAAGACTTGACCCTAACATATAAAAGCTTTTAATCCTCTGGAACAATATTAATCGATGCAGGAAAGGGACGAAAGGACCGCTTTTGAGAGGGAGTTCAGGATAAACCTTGCTGCAAAGAACCTCAATGTCTCAAAGGGAATAGACGTATCCCTCAGGTTTGAGAGGAGGGGCCGTGAGTTCTATGCCCACAGTGCCAGGAAAATTCAGAACATAGAGATAAAGAGATTTATAGAGTTCCTGGCAGGTGAAGAGGACAGGCACATAGCCCTCCTGAATGAGCTCAGCGAATCCCTCAGAAAGGGGGGCGGCTGGACAGACGCATCAGAGGATTCCAAGACCCTCCGCAGCGTGCTTGAGGACATCAGGGCATTCAAGGGCAAGACAGGAAAGGACATAAGGGAAGCCGGGGATGTAACAATCATAATCAATGCGCTCAGGACCGAAAAGGACATGGTCGAATTCTATGAAAAGTTCGCCCATAACATCAGGGACCGCGGGGGCAAGAAGTTCTTTCTCAGGCTCGCTGACTGGGAGAGGACGCACTACCAGCTCCTTAAGGACATATACGAGAGCATAACATTCTTCAGGATGAAAAGCTAGCTGTGGCGCACCCCCCCGAGAACATATTTAACTGTAGCAGTGCTTTAGATAATTATGGACCTAACAGAAATGACAAAAAAGCTGTCCTGGAAGGATATTTCCCTTGTGAAGATGTCCGCATTGCTTGCAGGAATCGCGATAGGTTCCTATTTCACTGCATACTTTGCAGGATACGAGCTGTGGCTCTTCATGGTCGCAATCCTGATAGGACTCAAGCCCGCCTTCAGGGCCTGGAAATAGCAGAGTAGCCCAGCAGTTCACGCAACACATAGATTTAAATAATTTGGTATTATTACTCCTAATAAGTGATAGCATGAGATTTAACGAGATTTACAGAGAGCTAAGGACAATCCACCTTGATATCGATCTTTTTGGTATAACCAAAGAGAGTGAAGGCTTTCTCGGGAGAGTGGATGGTTTTGTTGGGGACCTGAGAGGATATTGG
>DAOVFN010000014.1 GCA_030672885.1 Candidatus Aenigmatarchaeota archaeon
ACATGTCATACAGGTCCCGTGCCTTCTCCCTCGCCATTATCGAATGTATCTTTTCGGCAACCATCTCCTCTGGCTTCATGACCCTGAGGGAAAAGGGGTTAATGTCTATGTATTCAGGCACATAGCTCTTTACGTCAAACCCCCTGAGCACCCTGTTCTTAAGGCTTATGTCAAATCTTATGGTATTGCGTGATGTCAGGATTCCCTTGAGAACAATCCTTATCAGCACTGACTTCCCTGTCTTTCTCGTGCTCTTTATGCTGCCCTCTGGTTCCACTATGTCCCCTATCAGCTGCTCTGCATCAAAATGTTCCAGTGAGGTAAAATCAAGGGTTTCGGAGAATCTTGGCAGCTTATAGATTTTATACAGAGCGGTTCCTCCCTTGAAAACGAGCTTGTTCGTCTTTCTGAACAGCTTGTAAAGGAACAGGTCCTGGAAATAATCCTTCTCTATATGCTCCCTGTTGGTCAGGCCCTTCCTTCTTCCGGTCTCCATTAGGATGTCTTTATCCATTTACTATGAGCCTCCATTTTTTATCCCTTATCCCCCTTCTCTTTGCCAGTGGATCGAGGAGTATGTATCTGTTGTTCAGGAGTTCCCTGACCCTCTCATAAACAGGGAAGCCCCTCCTCTCTGCCATGTAGCCAATCCTCTTGGCTATGCTGCTTTTCTTTATCCTCTTCAGGTAATCGACCATCACATCAATATCAATCATGTCAAAGGCCTCCTCAAACACAGAGAGCGGGACTGTGTGGATGCTGTCTATTATCGCTTTTTCCGGCGTTGCCACGGGAATGCTGAAATCCATGTATCTTTCAGGCACGAAGCCAAAGAAATGCTTTGTATGGAAGAAGCTTATCCTTGAGACAAAGTCTACTCTGGTTGCTCTTTTTGTCGTGAAGCAGAACACCTCATTCGGTATCTGTGTTATGATATGGTGATATGACAGCGCGGAAACGCTTGAGACATAGCTTGGCTTAACAAGGAATGTGCTTATCAGGAAGGGGTCATCATGCAGTGTATAGGAATCCCTTTTTATCTTCCTTATCCTTCCCTGCCTCACCATCTTCTGCAGATATTTCTTTGCATAGTCCCTGTTCTGTATAATCTGTGCCAGATCCGCCAATCCGAAGACAGGCACCCCTGAGAAATGCTCCCTGACACTTGCTTCGTACATGATGCATATTTGTTTCCATTATTTATAAACCTTTGTGTCACGAAAGTCTATAAAAACATACACTTTCTGGTCATAGAAGTTCAGACCACCCACGAATGTTTGGGGTAAAGCAACAGTTTTTCCAAAAAAAACACGTCAGACGCCATAATCAGAACAGCTTATCCACGTTCTGGGACTCTTCCACAGGGGCCACGATAATCAGGGTGTCTCCCTGCTGAATCGTTTCCTTGGGAACTGCCTTAAGGAGTTCCCCGTTCCTGAATATGGCCGCTATGGTGAACTTCTCCTCTTCAAACTCCTTTACATGCCTGTTCGCTATCCTGGACTTGTTGTCCACCAGGCGCTCGAACACCTCGGCCTTTTCTCCCGCTACCAGATTCACAAGCCTCTTCCCGGGCTTCTCTATGACCCGCCTGAATGCCAGTATCGATGATATCGTGGTGTTTATGCTGGCTGTTATGCCGAGCTTGGAAAATATGGCATCGTTCGAGGAATCCACGACCCTGGACACTATGCTCGGGACCTTGAAGTCCTTGGCTATCTCGCACACGAGAAGATTGGTCTTGTCATCCCCGGTCATTGCAATGAGCGCATCGCACTTCTTGATGCTTCCGTCCTGAAGGATCTTCCTTTCTGTTCCATCCCCATGGAGGACGAGCGCGTCCAGGTTCTCTCCCAGGTATTCAGCCCTCTTGTCGTTCTTTTCCACCATCACGATGTCGTGCTTTTCCCTGACCAGCAAGCTGGCCAGTTCACTTCCCAGGTGCCCCCCGCCCACAATGATTACTTTCATACCCACCTGATTTATTAGGGATGTATGTAAATATAAAATCGATACAATGGCATGGATTGATGACATCAGAACCCGTGCGGGGTTGGGGAAGCCGCCTGTTCTCTCTGGCCGCTCTGCCAAGCTAGGCAAGGTGAGCTTTGACGACCTCGTCTTTGTTCCCGCCCAGCTTTCAAAGCCGCCTGTGGACTACTTCAGGGAGAAGATAAGTTCCGAGACCATAATAGGCAGCGCCAGCAAGAAGCCTCTCATGCTCTCCATACCGGTCATGTTCGCTGGCATGAGCTTCGGTGCCCTCTCCAGGGAGGCCAAGATTGCGATGGCCAAGGCGAGCACCGCCTTGGGCACATGCGCCAACACAGGCGAGGGAGGCATGCTCCCTGATGAGCGAAAGCATGCCAGGCTGCTCATAGCCCAGTACTCAACAGGCCGCTTCGGTGTGGACGATGCCTACCTCAGGGCGGCCGATGCCATAGAGATAAAGATAGGCCAGGGGGCCAAGCCAGGCCAGGGCGGCCTTCTCCCCAAGAAAAAGGTGACACCTGAAATAATCAAGGTCAGAAAGCTGCCCAGGCAGACGGACATCCACTCTCCCGCAAGGCACGCGGACATCAATGCCCCCCGGGACCTCAAAAAGAAAGTGGACATGCTCAGGAAAAAGACATGGGGCAAACCCATAATAATAAAGCTCGGCGCAGGCCACGTCACAGACGATGTCCGCATTGCGCTCAAGGCAAATCCTGATGTGATAGCCATTGACGGCATGTCCGGCGGAACCGGGGCAGCACCCGAGATAATGCTCAATGACTTCGGGGTTCCCATACTTCCCGCAATAGTCCAGGCCCGCTCTCTTATGGACAGGCTCAGGGCCAAACAGGAGCTGATAGTCGGCGGGGGATTCAGCAGGGGCGCTGACATAGCCAAGGCACTTGCCTTGGGAGCGGACGCAGTCTTCATAGGCTTCCCGCTCATGATAGCCATGGGCTGCGCATACTGCAGGAGATGCTATACAGGCAATTGCCCGAAGGGCATAGCCACCCAGGACCCTGACAAGAGAAAGAACCTCAAAACAGACGAGGCAGCCAAGAAGATAGTCAATTTCGTGAACGCCTGCTCAGAAGAGGTCAAGATGGCGGCAGGCGCCACCGGCTACAGCAACGTGCACGGCATGGCTCCCAACGACCTGAGGGCCCTTGACTTCAATATGGCCAGGATATCCGGCGTCAAACTGGTCGGCGACTAGGGGTTTGCCTGAAGCACACCCTTCCGCAAAAGCGCTCCTATGCCCTGCATGGGGTAAGCAGCAGTCCATGCAAAAATGTCACCAGTACCACACCCTTACCTTAAGCAGTTTCTTGTCAGCATCACTGATCCCGAACCTGGTGGCCATGGCTGTCTGTATCCCGTGCGGGAGCCTGCCGCAGTCAAGCAGCGTGACCTCGCTCCCCGAGACAGTCTTGTTCACTTCCAGCCGGGTGCCATGTATGCGGGGGTCTGCATTAAGAAGATAGAGCACATATTCCCTGTCGCTGCCACACAGCGTCTCCAGGTCGCTTATCTTGCTCTCGTTAAGCTCGGGCCACATATTCGCAAGGCCCAGGGCCAGCGGCGGGTCTTCTGTCCAGTCTCCCTGGCCCCTGACCAGAACCTCTGAGATCTGCCACGCCTTGCTCTCAAGGCTGTTCGTATAGTGGTCACCCGAATAGAGGAATACAGTGGTGTTGAGATGATTTATGGTGTACATGATTATCGCGAGAAAGAACACGGTCGATACCACGAACTCAAAAACGAGCTGGCCCTTCATGCCCCCGCGGCCATGTGCAAATTTCATAATAATATATACTTTTCAGGGCATATAATTAATATGCGCCTCCCCCTGCTGGCACTGCCCATAGTGCTCACCATTATGGTATCAGGTTGCACCATACCAGGCATGCCCAGCGGCTTCTGCATACCAGGCCTGACCTGCGGCGCAACGGTAGAGGAGACCCATGACGTAATCGTGATAGAGAGCCTCCAGGCCCTTCCGGCCGGGATTGCCCCTGGTGAGACCATAAAGCTCGTGGCCATCGTGAGCAACGTGGCCAATGTGAACGCCGAGATTAGCACGGTTCCTGTGACAGTGGAACTTTACGATTATTGTGAAGGCCTTTTTGATAAGATTACTGATGCTGAGCAACCCGAAATCAACCTTCTCAGGGGCGAGAGGCATCAGCTCGAGTGGACCCTAAAGGCCCGTTCCAGAACCGATGTCCCTGTCAAGACCGAGTGCACGCTCAAGGTCCGGGCCAAGTACCCCTATGCCACCAAGAGCATAACCACGCTCCATCTCATAGACTACATTGAGATGCAGAGAAGAATCAACGAAGGCACATACAAGAATATCGGCTCCTACCAAGCCATAGGCTACGGTCCCATAAAGCCATACCTGACAGTGGAGGGAACCCAGCCCATACCGGTCGACAAGAACAACAAGATAAACACAGCACTCTCCATCCAAATAATCAACAAGGGCAGGGGCTTCCTCTCAACAAAAGACGACGAAGCACACTCCACAGGCTATACCATAAAAGAAGATAACATAATAATCAAGTCCGTTTCCGGGGACAGTGGTTCCACAAATGACATAGCCGAAAAGCTAAGTACATGCCTAAGCACGTTCTTCGAGGGCAAAACGAATGGGGTAAAGCTCATAAAGGGCGAGTCTGTCAAGATACCCTGCCAGATAACGGATATGGATGTAGGCAATGTCCCTGTGGAATCCACCAGAATCATCCAGGTCAGTGTGGGCAAGACTGAGAACGGAAAGCCGGCTGAAGGCAACGCCTACTGGTACGAGTTCCGCAAGGAGATCAAGGTCACTGTGGAGCCCAGGTTCTGATTGGGTCCTGCCTTCATGCCAGGCGTCCCGGGGGACCGGGCAGGCCAAAACTTATAAATTGGTTGGGCCCAAATATAAACAGGTAATACCATTCGGGACATACCCTAATGGGCACAGGCAGGCAAGTACCTTCCTGGGCACAAGCACCCCCCTGGGCACAAGCAAACACCCCTTCGGGGCACAAGTGGTTATGATGGCTGCAAAATCATCCCCTGGCGCGAAGTCTCTGATGCTTCTCCTGACACTCTTTGCAGTCTTGATTGTATCCGGCTGCGTTAGTGACAGTGGCATCTCATATGGCAAGGGTGTTATTATAACAGGGTTTGAGTCCGACATGGGCTCTCATTCAATCGAGTCCGGGGACGACGTGAGCCTTCTCCTCAGGGTCCAGAACCAGGGAGAACTGGACGCGGATGACGTCAAGGCCCAGATAATGGGCATAGACCTGGACGGGTGGGGCACTGGCTTCTCCTGGAGCGAGGAAAAGGACCTGGGCACCCTCCTTGCAGCAGACCCAGTTACCAACACCGAGGGCCAGACCAAGACGTCCCAGTGGAACCTCGAGGCCCCTGAGCTTCCCAAGGGAACAGAGTTCACGTACGAGCCAATGGTGAGGGTTTTCTATGACTACGAGACCAAGGCAGCGAAACCCATAACCCTTGTTGATGTTGACGAGCTCAAGAGGATAATCCAGCAGGGCAAGACCCTGTCGGGCGAGACCACCTGCTCCTCATCGGGCCCGCTCTCTGTGCAGATAAAGACAGGCGACTTTGTCAAGACCCAGGATTATGACGACCCCTTCCCGCTCAACATATTCATCACCAACGATGTCTGGGAAAGCGGGGGCTCTGTGATTGAGGGCTCTAGCTACTATGGCGGATGGGGAAGCGAGTTCCAGTATCCCGTCAAGGTATCGATAACCCTTCCCGATGGCATGAGCCTCGAGTCAAGCGAGGGATGCAGCACCTCGGGTGAGTGGATAAACCTCTGGAAAGGCAAGTCAGCCGAACTCACATGCGAGGTGAGGATTGACGACCCGCCTGAATACAGGCAGGAGAAGCTGATACAGGTCGAGCTGGAATACAGATACTACGTCGATGCTTCCACCACAATCAGGGTGATAGGCACAGAAGAGAGCTGGAGATGAGCCCGGCTGTTTCTCAGAACACAATATTAATATCTTAACATGCAATTATAATTGATGAACAGACACGCCCTGCCCTGCCTGGTTCTTGCACTCACGGCAGTCATAGCCATGTCAGGATGCGTCAACACCGGTCTCCAGACCGGGAGCGGAATCACCATACAGGAATTCACCCCCGGCCTCTCAGAGATATATCCCGGGGAAGGCATGACGTTCTTTCTCAAGTTCAAGAACATAGGCTCTGTCGAGGCCACGGATGTCTTTGCAGAGCTCCTGGGGCTTGACGAGGACTGGGCAGCCTCCAGCAGTAGCGATTCCATAGGAGGCAACATGGTTGTCAGCAACGAGGTGCTTCCCAGAGAAGCACAGTGCCAGTACACTAGTACAGGCAGCCACTTCAACCTGAAGCCCCCTGACATGACCTATGGGACCGAGGGAGAGTCTGCCACATGCACCTGGAAATACAGGGCCCCGCCCATTCCCGAGGGCTTCAGGCCCACTTATGACATAACAGCCAGGGTGTTCTATACCTACAGGACAGACCTTGTGAAGTCCTTTACCATGCTCTCCACAGAGGAGCTCATGAGATACAATCAGCAGGGAAGGGCCATCCCCTCAAGTACCGTGAGCTCCACAAGGTCGCCAGTGACAATAACAACCAAGGCCAGGGACCCGGTGAGGTTCTGGGGCGACTCGGTGACCTTTCCCCTTGCCATAACCTTCTCCAACACGGGCGGGGGCATGACCTGCCTCAAAGGCATGTGCAGAAAAGCCACCAGCGGGGACAGCGGATGGAACAAGCTCGAATATTCAATAAAGGAAGTGAGCAAGGGCATCACAATTGACTGCTTCGATCATGCAGAGGAAATCGATGTGTGGCCGAACAGGGACAACACGATAATATGCGGCGTGACGGTCTCAGACCTCTCCAGCATCGTAGACCATGAGGAGAGGATTATAGGGATATCAGCCGAGTACAGCTACTTCACAGACGCTGGCGCCTCCATAACCATACTCTAGAAATCTGTTATGCTCTTCTGTCTCTTGGCGTGCACTGGCTCACCTTTTAGAGCCTCTGGCTCGCCGTCGAACAGGGGCCTGCCATATTCTCCGTCAAATCCTGCCTGCATCCTGACCCTGCCACCCCTGACCATTGCCACGGCCTCTGCTATCCTGGGGTCCACGACCCTGGCCATCTCATCCTGCCCTGCCTCGAGCAGGACCCTGTACTCAGAGCCAAATGCCTCTATGAGCCTGTTATATGCCTGCCACACCTTCTTTGAACTGACCAGGCCTGCCCCGAGCCTGGAAGCGATTATCTCCGAGAGAGGTATAAGGCTCCTGAACGGCTTGGCCCCCTCGGGCCTGAATCCCTCCTCTCTGTCAGCCAGCTCCTCCACCCTGTGGAGCACCCCTATGGTGAGCGGCCTCCTGCACACAGGGCATATGTTCCCGGCCCTGATGGATTCCCTGGGTTCCATGCATACCTTGCATGCCCTGTGGCCGTCCAGGTGGTACTTGCCCTCTTCGGGAAAGAACTCCAGTGTCTCCGCGAGGCCCTCCCTGGTCCTGATGGCCTTGATTATGTTATCGTATGTCAGCTCCTTCATGTCAAATACCGTGGCCTCCCTCCCCAGCCTCCACGGCCATGCCGAATGGGAGTCAGAGAACGACACAAGCGCGTATTTGTCAAGACCGGACAGCCTCCAGTTCATGGCAGGATCGCTCGATAGCCCGGTCTCCAGTGCGTGTATGTGCCTGGCCTGGTCCCCAAAGCACTCCTCCACCGAGTCAAACCCGCTCTTGCTTCCGAATATACTAAACCAGGGCGTCCACACATGCGCGGGTATAATCTCAATATCCCTGGATATGGACATGAGATTCTCAGCCATTTCCATCGAGCTGAATCCGAATATGGGCCTTCCGTCATAATCCAGCCGTCCCTTTGTTAGTAGCCACTCATTTATCTGGTCCACTACCTCAAGGCTCGGGGCCAGGATGACATGGTGGACACGTCTCCCTTTACCCCCCTGTGTGTAAATAAGGGATATCTCAACAGTGAGCATGAAATCCATGCCGTTATATCTGTATATGCCGTTGCCTTTCCCTGACAACCTTTCCTTGAGCTCGCCCAGCCACTTCGGGTGCGTGAAGTCCCCTGTTCCCAGGAGGTTCACTCCCTTTATTTTGGCGTACTTGGAAAGCTCCTCCAGGTTCGTGAATTTTGACGTGGCCCTGCTGTAGTGGCTGTGTATGTGCAGGTCAGATATTATCCGCATATGATGTTAATGCAAGAAACAGCTTATTAAATTCATTGGCTATGGATTAGTGCTTGCCCCTTCCCTTCTTCATTTCCTTTCGGCGCCTATCGTATTTATCGACCCAGTCCGATACCTTCTTTACCGTGCTTCCGGAGTCCCCGATGCCCGAGGTGTTCCCCACACCCACGACCATGACTATGTCACCCCTTCTGGTCCTTTCCAGGCTCCTCTTCAGGGACTGCCTGACCTTAGGCAGGGCATCCTTCACTTCTTTCCTCATGGGCATTATGGCCTCTTCCTGGCTCATCTTCACCACAATGGAATCAAGGGGTATGTTTTTCTTGACCACAATTTCCTCTATAAGCGACCTCTCCACACCAGGCCCGCCCATGGCAACCCCAACGCCCTCGGCCAGTGAACCCGTCTCTTCACCCTCGAGCTTGGCTGCCGCATCCACTGTGATTATCCTGCTGACCTTGTGCTTCTTTATGACCTTCATCACTGCCTTGCCAGGGAAGCCTATCCTTCCCCCCGGGCCCTTGGCCTTCATTACCAGCAGAGTCCTGCCATCCATGGGAACCCTGGCCACTATCACATCATCAATACTTGTGGTCTTTGCGCTGCCTATCAGCTCTGCTGCCACAAGGGGCCCGAGCCCGTCTCCGATGGGTTCCCCCCTTGAGAGCGCCTTGGTTCCCCTGAACATGGCCTTTGCTATCTTCTCTATCATCGGGAGCTGCATCTGGAGCACCATGGCAATCTGTATGTTCTTGGTCTGCCTCACCATCTCCACATAGTGCCTCACGATTTTGGCTATCTCGTGCACTGTTATCCCGCCTGCCAAACCCATTTCTATATTGGCCCTCTTCTCGCTGTCGAGTTTGGGAGCTACCTGCTTCACAAAGTACTCGAACCTGTCCCTCTGGTTCTTGAGCATGTGGTCGAGCTTGGGGACATATCCATAAGGATCGAGCCCCACAGGATTTATCATAAAGAACTCAAAGAACCTCTTCACCGAGTCCTTGAGCCTCTTGTCCGGCTTGCTGGATATCTGTGCGGTTATGAACTTCATTGACTTGTCTGACATGAGCTCCAGGTCGCGGGCGGTCCTCTCCAGCTTCCACATTATCTGGGAGACCATAAGCCTTGGATAGAAAAAGAAGAATACCATCAGGAACAGGAACCACACAATCCAGGAAACCCAGTCACCCCCCGGACCGAGTTGGAACATAACATACGCCATAAAACCACTGTTACATATGAACTGCTCCCTCCCTTTCGGAAGGGGCTTCCTAATTCATCGACCACAGCACACATGCCTTACATGGTCATCCAAAGGCATGCATTCGGGCAGTCCCTGCCCCATGGAATTATAGTAAAGGACATAACGGATTGGAAATTGTCCTTTGCTAATAGTATCGGACATTATTCCAAAAACTTTTGTCCGATACTAGATATTGTCCAGATAGCTATATAAAACATCGGCTCTCATCCCCCAGCTTTCGCAAGGGGAACTCCCGCAGATAAGGTTAAAAGCAATACCCAACTGGGATATTAATACTTATCCGGCCAAATATGTAGTGCTTGGTGTGCTCATGTTTGACTGGAAGATACTGGCAGCGTCCTTTTCGGCATTGCTCGTGGTCTCCTCTGTCCTTGTCGGGGGATTCGGTTTTACTGACATACTCGACAAACTGAGCGACTGGATGGGGGACTCCCCACTGGGCGGCCTTGTGGTGGCCCCTGTCAGGGCGACCAAGCCAGTTACCGTGATACTCTTTCCGGAATATCTTGAGCTTCCCCTCAACGATGTCAGCTTCAGTGCGGGTGATACATGCTTCGATGATTTCACAGGCATGCTCCACGCCAATCTCTCCTCAGGCACGCTCTCGTTCTCTCCAGGGGATACCCGGCTCAGGGTTACTGTCCCGCTTTCTGACCTCACCATCGATGACGTAAAAATAGGCAGGCTCTCCCTGAATGACATCCGGTTTCATGTGATAAGCCACGCCCTTGACACATCAGGAGAGAATGCGTCCCTCGATGTCTATGATTTCTCAGGCAAACTGGGCATAAGCCAGAAATTCATCCGCCTGGACGGCAACGTCACTTCTGTCAGGGGGAACGGCAAGGACATAGTCTAGCCCATGGTCCTTGCGTTTAATGGCGTGTGAC
>DAOVFN010000072.1 GCA_030672885.1 Candidatus Aenigmatarchaeota archaeon
GCTTTTTCTCTTGTGCCCCGCTTGCCCGCCTGTTCGCTTGTGCCCGTCAGGGTATGCCCTTTAGGGATGTCCCTTGTGCCCCAGAGTGTACGGAGGTGGGAGGGGTATGAAAAGCTTATGTGTGTGCCGGGAGTAGCCCACTTTCTGTTGCCCCGCACTCCTTAGGGAGGTATGGGGGCCATAGCATCTGTCTTATGCGCACAAGGCTTGCACCCCTGCATTGCCAAGCATTTTCACCTGCCACACCCAATCAGCACTCAGGCCTTGGCCCCGGTTGCCCAGGGGGGTTTCTCGCCTTCATGGCTCATGGGGAACAGTGCCTTTCTGCTCTTGACACGAACTTCTCAGCACCCGCCTTCTGGCGGTGCAGTCACCCATTGGAAACTCAAGCCTTGGAAGGCATTGGCCTCCTTTTGGCTTAAGCATTTTTTCAGAGGGCTTAGGTGAGTGGAGCTTCCTCCCCGCCACCCAGAGGTCGCAGGGAAGCTATGTACCCGGCTCACACAATTAGCAGTTGAAAGAGAGGCTTATAAAGGTTTTTTGGCAGAGATATGAGAAAATCAGGCACTGGCACTCTTCTTTTCCTTTGTCTTGCCCTTGAGTTTGGGCAGCCTTATGAGGAAGCCGCAGGCAGAGCATTTCATAGAAAATGGCCTCTTCCACTCCTTCTCGGTCTGCTCGGAGTGGCCGCATTCAGGGCACTTGTACCTGATCTTTGCTGTGCTGGATTCATTGGGAACTAGCACGGCTATGTTGCCATTTTCCTCTCCTGCTTTATTGAGCAGGGTCCTGTTGGTTATGTACCGGTAGTTTCCCATGGTATCACATTATCCGCCCGGGCTATATAAGCTTTACATCATATGCCATGACAAGTTGTCACTAATGAATAGCTACATTAACTGCTATATAAAGTTAACGGTGCAGGGAGTTTGAAGGACATGAATGTTACCTGTTGCTCTTTTTGAGCTTTATCCGCATGAAGTCCTCGGCCACGCGAGTGTTCCTGAATATCTTCAGGGCCTCGTCCCTGAGGGGCTTTATGTCTGTGTAGCGCCTCGAGAAATGGGTCAGGACGAGCTCGTTCACGCCGCACTTCCTGGCCAGGCGGGCCGCGGCCTTTACGTCTCCGTGCATGCGGTCCTCTCTCTCCTCAAGGAATGTGGCATCGTGTATCAGCATGTCTGCGCCCTGGCATAGCTTCTCAAGGTTCCTGCATGGCTCAGTGTCCCCTGTATAGGCCACATGGATGCCCTTCTTGATGTAACCGACCTGCTCAAGCGTGACTGTCTTGCCGCCCACACTGACCTTGCCGTCCCTCTTGAGCCTGCCCACAAGAGGGCCCTGGCGCAGCCCGAACTTTCCTGCCTTCCTGATGTCAACATTCCAGACGTCGCGCTCATGAAATGCATAGCCCACAGACGGCACGCTGTGCTTTACTGGAATGGAAAGTATTGTGAACCTCTTGTCCTCATATACAGGAGTGAACTCGCTTCCCTCAAAGGGGACGTTGTGCGGAACCACACTGAATCTCGGTCCCCAATAATCGAGATCAAGCAAATCCCCGACAAAGCGCTCGGCCTCTGGGCCGTATATGTGGAGGTCCTTCTTGCGTCCCTCCATGTTCATGGTCTGCATGAGGCCTATGAGGCCTGCCCAGTGGTCCGCGTGCCAGTGAGTGATGAATATCCTGCTTATCTTCATGAAGCTGGTCCTGGCTGCCATCATCTGGCGCTGGGCACCCTCCCCGCAGTCCCAGAGGAATGCGTCGTCCTCGTACTGGAGCCATATCGAGGCAGGGTTCCTTCTCTTGCTCGGTACCCCCGAACCTGTTCCAAGAAAGACTATTTCGAGCATGATTATCACAATATAGATTTGGGTCAATGGGTTAAATAAAAAGAAAAAATCAGCTTGCGCTGATCTGCCTTCGGAGTGAAAGGGAGAGCGTCCGGTTCCCCAGCATCTTGAGAGCATCCCTGATGCAGGGATTGCTGGAATTGGTATTGATTGAAAGATTCTCTGTATAAGAACCGCTAAGCTCCCTTTCGAGTGTTGTGAGTTTCTTGGTACCCATGTATCTCGCTCCGACTCTAATAACAACTAATATATTTTTGGTTTGGGTATTTAAATAGCTTTTCCCTCGGGGAAGCGAGTGAAAAAAACAGCATTATTCTGCAACGGCCTGCTAGATAGTTATCTTTGTCCTGTCTGTGCCCTTCAGGGTATCCCATTCAAGCTGCCTGATATGATGGGCCTCTTTTATATCGCGCTCTATGGGCTTGAACCTAGCCGGGAGTATGGCATGTGATATATCGGATTTGAGAGAGAGTCCCTTGTCTTTTTTCCTCTTCCATATCATGCTATTGAGCTCCATAAGCTCCCTGGTCGTGAACCCGGGAACCTTGCCTGAGAACCTGCACGGTTTTGGGAATGCCTCGTGCTCGATGTCCCTCCCCCTCAGGTCCTTGTATATCCTGTGGGTCGAGAAGCATGCTATCGGAGAGAGCAGCAGCATGACCGTATCCAGAACCGTGTTGAGGGTCTGGACGGCCGCATTCTGCTCAGCCCTGGTGAAGAGCCCTGCCTGATTGTATGCCCTGTTCTTGACCAGCTCCAGGTAGTGGCTGGCAAATGTCTCCCAGACAAAGTTCTTTATCCGGACAGCGGGCTTGTGGAAGTCAAAGCTCTCATATCCCTTCATGGTGAAGCTTACGAGTTCGTTGAGCTCCTGAAGCATCCACCTGTCCAGGGGCTGGAGCCCTGCCTTTACCGGGGCATTCATTGCGCCCTTTGGTGCACCGAAACCAGAGACGAATCTGGCCACGTTCCAGAGCTTTGTAAGGAACTTGCCCGCGCCCTCTATCCTCTCAAACGAGCACCTCAGGTCCGATGTGGTGATGTCTCCCTCCAGGGCGCACCAGAGTCGGAAGGGCTCGGCGCCGAATTTCCTTATGACATCCTGGGGATCTATCACATTCCCCAGACTCTTGGACATTTTGTTGCCCTTCTCATCCAGGATATGATAATGTATCCAGACATTCTCGAATATCGGCCTGTCAGTGAGCTGATAGCATCTCAGGAGGGTGTAATAAAGCCAGGTCCTTACGATTTCCTTGCCCTGTGGCCTGAGGGAACATGGCCGGTTCCTCTTGAAGAATTCATTATCGATATCATATCCCATGATTGCAATGGGGGAGAGTGATGAGTCGAACCACGTGTCAAATACCCGGTCCTCTCCCGTGAACTCCCTGCAGCCGCACTTGGGGCATACCTCGACAGGGGGATCCTCCCTCCAGGGCCGGTAGTACCTGCCCTTGGGCGGCACTATGGTCTCGCCGCATTCATTGCAGTACCACAGGGGAATCTCTGTTGCGTAGTAGCGCCTCCTCGAGATGGCCCAGTCCATGGTGAGGCCGTTTATCCAGTCTGTCAGTATCTGCTTTGACTTGGACGCAAAGAATCTTGTCCTGTCAGAGACGTTCTTTTTGAGAGGGGTCCTCCAATTCAGCTGCTCCAGATAGTACTCAGAAAGCTCTATGAATTCCAGGGGGTCCTTGCTCCTCTCGCATATGGGCGTCCTGTGGCTCATCTTCTCTGTCCTCTCCACGAGCCCCGCATCATGAAGCCTTTGTTTGATATCGTTCCTGGCTTCCTTGACTCCCATGCCATTGAGGAATCCCGCCCTGTCGTTCATCCTCCCGTCCTGGCCAATCGCGATTATGGGTTCGAGCTTCATCTCCCTGTAGAACAGTATGTCAGAATAATCACCGAAGGAGCACATCATGACGATGCCTGTTCCCTTGTCCATCTTGGCCATGGGATGGGGTCTTATGGGAACCTCCCTGCCATAGAGCGGGATTACGGCATGCCTGCCGTCGAGATGCTTGTAGCGCCCGTCCTGTGGATTGTATATCACCATGCTGCATGAGCAGAGCAGCTCGGGCCGGGTCGTCCCTATCACGATTTCCTCGCCTGTTTCCTTTACCTTCCACCGGACATAGACAAATTCCGTGGGGATGTCCTTGTATTCAATCTCTGCGTCCGCTATGGTCGTTTTGCACGAGGGGCAGTAGTTGCTCACCCTGTTGTCCTTTTTGATGAGGCCCCTGTTCCAGAGCTCGATAAATGTGGACTGGGTCATTGCCCTGTAATGGTCAGAGTCTGTGAGGTATATCTCGCCCAGTGCCGTCCCTATGTCCCAGCTATTATAGGAGTGGCCGAGCATATAGAAGCTGTCCACGCTCTCTGCGCTCGATTCCTCGAGAAGCTTCTTGCAGGCATCTATGAATTTCTCCCTCGGTGTATCGTCTACGGATATGCCGAACCTCTTCTGGGCAGCCATCTCGATTGGAAGGCCGTTCCTGTCAAGCCCCAGGGGAA
>DAOVFN010000027.1 GCA_030672885.1 Candidatus Aenigmatarchaeota archaeon
GAGACCTGAAGGCAGGGGGCAACACCACGGTTGACCTCCAATTCAACATAGATCCGGACGCTGATCAGGACACATATTCCTCAACACTCACGCTTACATACAAGGACGAGAACAACGAGGGCAATGCAGATACATTCACAATAGGGATACCAGTCGAGGGCACTGTGGTGTTCGAGGTAGTGAGCATAGAGCCGAAATACAGCAGGGGCACGCTCGAGATAGAGGTTGCCAACAAGGGAACCGGCGACGCCAAGTCGGTGGAGGCGCGGCTGGTGGTTGACGGGAAGACCATTGGCATGGATTACCTCAGCCAGCTCAAGTCCACAAAGAAGACCACGTTCGACTTTCCCCTGGTAATGTCGGGCAGTGCCGAACTGATAATAAGCTATGTGGAGCCCGGCCTGGATAAAAAGACCATTAACAAGGACCTGGGACCCCTTAACCTTGCCGCCCCCGGGGGCAATGACCCGTCCACGATAGTGTTTCTCATAATACTAGCCGTGATAGGCTACTTTGTCTGGAGAAGGTACTTCAGGAAAAAGAAGCGGGGCTGATTCAGGACAGGTTTTTTTTAAATCCTTACATATAATGATACTCATGCTTGAATTACCCAGGGACCGCAAGGTGCTGTTTTTCTGCGCGCACCCCGATGATGATACTTTCTCATCGGGTGCAACTATATATGAAATGACGAAGAGAGGAAACGAAGTAATTTGCATATTTCTGACAACCAGCCCGAGGGGTGTCCTGAGGGATATCCCAGAGGGGGAGAAAAGGAATACAAGAAAGATGGAAGGAACAAAAGCCTGTCGGGTAGTTGGTGCCAAGCCGGTGTTCCTGGATCTGGATAATCCAAGACTGGAGCACAACAAGGAGAACGTGGACAGGGTTACAGCTTTGCTCAGGGAGGAGAAGCCTGATATCGTCTTCAACCACCCGAAGAATGACGCGCATCCCACCCATAAGAAGACAAGCGAGATTGTACTGGATGCTCTCAGGGCAGTGGATGTGAATGAGGTATGGTTTTATGAGACCTGGACCCCCCTGGAGAAACCTAACTTCATATTCTTCTTTGGCGAAGGTCTGATGAATATAAAGAAACAAGCAATGGAGAAGCACGAAACACAAACTGAAAAGGCAAACATTGCAGAAGCCTGCATTGGCCTGAATCTATACAGGGGAATAATGGGAAAAGAACTCCTGGGCGGGTATGCAAAAGATTATGCCAAAGAGAAAAAATACGGAGAGGCCTTCCTTATAGAGAAGCGCTAGGTCAAAGGCTTTATTCCAGAATACCTGAATATCAAGTGGTTTGTATGAGAATAACATTCGGCCTTATAGGAGCGAACGCCGTGATGTTCGTGCTGCAGATGACGCTGGCCGGCTTCACGAATGCCTTTGCCCTTACCCCCACGATGGCATTGGGCGGGGCATGGTGGCAGTTCTTTACCTATATGTTCCTCCATGGCGGGGCCATGCACATTACCCTGAACATGTTCATGCTCTTTATATTCGGCGAAGTCATGGAGCAGGCCCTTGGCGAGGTCAGGTACCTGACACTCTATGTTGTTTCAGGCCTCGGTTCCGCCCTGACATATATTGCCCTTATGGGAGTCACCAACATACCCATGCTGGGGGCGTCCGGGGCTGTGTTCGGCATACTTGCGGCGTATGGCCTCGTGTTTCCCAAGAACAAGATATGGGTCCCCATACCCTTTGTGGTTCCGCTCCCTGCGTTCACGGTCGTAATACTGCTCGCTGTCCTGGAGTTTGCCCTGGGTTTCTTTGGGCTTGAAGAGGGCATAGCGAACTTCGGTCACTTCGGGGGAATTGTCACAGGCATATTCATTACATGGTACTGGAAGAGGAACCCCAGATCCAGGAACACGAACGAGAGAAGGAAACATGAGTTCTTCTGGGAATAAGCCTTTACACCCTTTTTACAGGAGGCCAAGGCCTTCCTCCAAAAGCGCGTCCGGAAAAACGTTAAAATCCTTTATTCCTCGTTTGGGCAGTAAATACCATGTTATCCTGGTTCTGAAGAGAATATGTGGAAAGATGTTTAAACTTGCATGCAGCGTGGTCTGCTTAGGGTATAGCTGGACAGCGGTAAGGGATTTGTGCTCTGATACTTCATAATACATCCAAATCTATCATTTTATCATATCGGTATCAGTTGAGCCACAAGAAGCTTTAAATGACTATACGAATTACCATAAAGTAAATAAAATAACGTTAAGACATTGCTGGGAGGTGGCGAGGAAATTCCCCCTGCCTCTAACTATGCTTATATATGTATAAGTGAAACTCATTTCCCTTTGCGGGAATGTTTGCATGACTTATCTGAATAAGCCATGCTGGCAAACCTAAGGGTTTCAAATGAAACCTGTTTCCAATTAATGTCTAGAAGGTGCTAAGAAAAAAGCACCATGCAAGGTGTGTAGGAACAGGATTTTGCTTAGCATGGAGAATATATATGACCTATTTTTTGAGGACTTCTGTTGTCCTTGGAAGTCCTGTCTGGTTTTAACATGTTATTGGAAAGGATGTAGAAGTTACGCCATCGATATTGCAAATCATAATTCAAGAAAGGAGAAAGAAAATGGCAACAAAAATTGTAAAATTAAAGGCAGGTATAAGGAAGTGTGAGAAAAACCTCGTCAAGCTTGAGGAGCAGGAAACCAAGGCAAGGGGGAGATGGACAAAAGAGTACGGAAAGTTTCTGAAAGCCACAACTGACCTTGCAAACCTGAAGAGGTTCGGTACCAAGCGGCATGAAAGGCTTAAGAATTCCATTCGAAGTTGGCCAGATAGAACAAGTGAACTCACAAGGAAGCGGGACGAGGTTCGTACGGCTATTGCAGAGCAGAAAGGAGAGGTCACAAAACAGGAGATTGAACTCTCTAGGGTTGTGGAAAAGGAGGCTGCCGAAAGAAAATCCAGAGACGAACTGGTTAACCAAGTATTCCTCTTGAATAACAGTGTTATTGCTGCACTGGAGACCCGAAACCACTATTTAAGTGGCCATGTCTACAACCAACTTGTTGATGAGCAGGGCAACCTCCGCTCACAACTTACCTTCATTAATTCTGATGGGATCAGGAAGGTAGTGGCCATGGTCAATACCATCCAGCTTGTCATGCCTGACCTTGCTGCGGAGGCCATGAGAGAGATTGAGCAGTTCTTTGATCGCTTCCGACCACAAGCAGAGATGGATGAGGCAACCCAAGCCCTTTATGACCTGACAAAGAAACTCCTGGTCATGAAGACCAAGTTCAGGATAGGTCCTGATCTTTACAGGTTCCTAAGCTTGGAACTGGACAATGATATCTTTCCCGAGCTAAGGAAAGCCCAAGACCTTCTAAAAAACAGTATAAGGTCTGAGAAGACTGACTCCTATATAAGGCTCTACAGGAGGGTCTCTAGGGCAGACAAGTGGAAACAGATCAAACAGACATAACCTTCTGAAAAGGGGCTCTATTATCTTCGGATAATATCCTCTTTAGCTGTCAACTTAACGGTACTCACTCACAACGTAACTACTCACCCATGTCACGCAGATTTCAAGTTATGTTCTCTTTTGTATTCGGTTTCAGTCAACTCATATTGAGGGTGTAATTTTTGGAAGGTTTTGAAAATGACCTCCATATGTGTTGGTTTCTGAAAATTCACATGATGTAGGTGAGTAGTTACCTCACAACAGGCAAGTATGCCTTATAAACCACGAAAAGAACTGCCTTGTCTACTTTTCAATATCTTTGTAGAATTGCCAGAGTTCCGCATGCCCCTCCGGGGGTTCTGCTGAGACTTCCAAAGGAAAGTATATAAACCTGTTGCAGCAATTAGATTGCAGAACCAGGGAAGGTATCATGAAAGACAAAGCATCGGAAACCAAGAGGTGCAGCACCTGCGGAAGAAGCGTGGAATCAGAGAAGATATGGGTGGAGTTTCCATGCCCATCATGCGGCAAGGTAAACATAATCAGATGTGAGAAGTGCAAGAGGCTTGAGAATCCGTATACCTGTTCCAAGTGTGGATTCAAGGGGCCCTGATATAAAAGGTGATTCATATCGGTGAAGTTATCTGCGTATACATGATAATGCCTGACAGCCCGGAGTGTTTCGAAAAGCTAAAGAAGTCCCTGGAGAACATGGAACCCAACAGGCTCGAGGAAGAGCCGGTGGCATTCGGCATTGTAGCGCTGAAGTTCACCAAGCTGATACCCGACGAGCCGGGAAACCTTACGGTTCTGGAGAAGAAGCTCAATGACATCGAGGGTGTCGGAAGCGTTGAAAACATAATGACAAGCAGGGCGATGTAACGCTTCCTTGCTAATAAAAAAACAAGATATTATTTCTTTGCCTTTTTTGCAGCGGGTTTCTTGGCAGAAGATTTCTTTGCGACCTTCTTGAGTTCCTTTTTCTCTGCTTTCTTTGCAGGCTTCTTGACAGCCTTTCCGGGTTTAGACTTTTTTGGCTCTTTCTTGAGTTCCCTTTTCTCTATCTTCCTTTCAGGGGCCTTTTCTTTCTTTTCTACTGGCTTTTCCGCTTTCTTCTCAGGCCTGGCCTCCAGGCCGAGCTTTGCTATGAGGTTCGCCTCTTGGTAGGCCTTCAGTATGTCACTATCAGGGGCGTCACTCTTTATCTTCAGCATCTCCATTATCGGTTCCAGGTGGTTTATGTTGCAGCGCCTTCTCCTGACAGATGTCAGTTCCTTGGGCCCTGTGACCATAACGAAGCTCTCGTCCATCTTCTTGACGATGACGCAGTATTTTCCGGCTTCCCTTCCAGCTATCTTTAAGCAAAGCCTTCCAACTTCAATCATAAATTCACCCTAGGCATCCTTTTCGCGCACCTTTTTCTTTAGCATGTTTTTTGTGCAGGATGGGCATAAATTTCCACCGAACATTCTGGAGGGAACCTTTTTGCTCTTGGCCATCTTCTTCATCCGGTCGCCCCTTTCGCTGGCCACCCCATGGAGCAGCCCACCGCATATCGCGCATTTTGCCTGCGAGGGCCTCCTCTTCAGATAATGGATTACCGATGCCCCTCCGGGAACCTTCTTCTTTATTCTTCTGAATGACCTTGATCTGAGAGATGGTCTTGGCATATAATCACCTTGTATGTTGATGTTGTCTTTGTTATTTAAGTGTTTATCCCATCAAATACTGTTTTTTAACGTTTCCGAGGGGGGCAGTGAGCGAAGTCAGCCAGCCGTCCCTGCCTGAGGATTCTGCTCATTTCCATGTAATCTCCCACAGGAAGCCTGAGCCCCGAATTTATGTGCTCAAGCGCCTCCTGTTTCGTACTGAACCCAGCAAAGGGCTGCCTGAATGCGTTGCGGACGTTCTCCAGTATCTGCCAGTTCCCGAGGGGGACAGTATAGCCCTCATAGACCTCCCTGAACACCACTACTCTGGCCTGTCTCTTTATCCCGGCCAGCCCCTCGGCCACGCCCAGCCTGCTTGCATAATAACCCCCTCCCTGCAGCTCTGCGTACCCCTTCCTTCCCTCATAGGGCTCGTATTCCTCCAGTATCTCTGGCTTCTTGAGTTGGGCGGTCCACATGGAGCCGGGGGCCCAGGCCTCGAAGTTCTCGAACTCCCAGCTTCCCGGCATGAGCAGGACCTCGAAGCGGTTGTCCAGGAACTTGCTTGAGTACACCCTGAACTCGTTAATCTGCGGGTATTCCTTGAGCTTCATTATGAGGTCGTCTGCCACCATGTTCTGGACAGCCACTATGCTCCACCTGGTGGGCACGAGCTTTCTGGATTCCTTTCTCCCGAGCACTCCCGAGGACATTATGCTGGATATCCTGTATATGTCATGGCCTCGCTCATAGAGCATCACGCCTGCCTGTGCGGCCTTTATGTCGTCTCCGACTATGTAATCGATGCTCCTGGGAATGTGCGGGTTCTCGGCAAGCCTCATGTTCCGCAGCTCGGCGCTGGGGCCCATGGGCTGCACTATGTCAGAGAAGCTGACCCTGTAGACAGGCCTGCGTTTGAACGTGAGCTCGACATCGGTCGGCCTGTCTGACAGTGCAATCTCCTGGTTCTCAAGGATGTACCTGCTCCTGGACCCGACATCTTGGGCGACCCTGGCCCTGAGCAGCATGGAGCGCATGGCTATAAGCTCTGTATAGGGCATGCCGAACCATGCAGAGGGGTTGTCAATATTCTCTGTGTATTCCACTGCTGCAAGCGGGCCCGTGTTGACCCTCGGATATCCCATCCTGCCCACAAAGACAGATGTTGATGGGCCAAAGAAATCCAGGGAGATGTTCCTTACCTTGGGTTCCACCATGAGCCTGGCCATGAGAGGGCAGTGCACCTGGCCGCACAGAGCCCTGCTGCCCTTGCACACCAGGCACATCCTGGCCGTCGATACCATGTTGTCTTCCTGCATTCTCATGCGGGGGCGCTTAACTGCTGCCCGCCCAAATATTTAAACCATTTCCTCGGTAAATATATAAATATCGGCGACAATGGTATTGATATGATTTGCAGGAGATGCGGCAAGAAGGTTGACGGGGGCTGGCGCTTCTGTCCGAACTGTGGCTCAGCCCTGGAACATGCTGGAAAGTCACTCTTTGATGACATGTTCTCCAGGTTCAGAAGGGAACTCAAGGAAACAGACAGGACTCTTGACAATGAATTCGAGGTCCTTGACCTCTCTCAGTTCTTCAGGTCACTTGGTCTCGGCATACCCTCCCGGACACATCCTGGCCCCCTAAAGGGCACACCCTTCCGGGCACAGGCATCCTCAGGGGCACACCCTGGCACCCTAAAGGGCACAGGGAGTCCCAGGGGCTCAGGATTCACAATAAAAATAACAAAGTATGGTGGAAAGCAGCCCAGTGTGGATGTCAAGACATCTGGGAACGTCAATCTCAGTGGGCTCAGGAAGGATATTGCAGAGGAGATGAGGAGCATGGGTATCAGGACCCCTGCCACATCTGGCCAGGCAGAGAAGCCCAGGACGACGGAGTCTCACCAGAAACCCGCCAGGGTCACTGAAGAGCCCAAGACCCATGTGAGAAGCGTGGGCACCAGGTTGATGGTGGAGATGGAGCTCCCCAACGTAATATCCGAGGGCGACATAGGAATCAGCGAACTCGAGTCCTCTGTGGAAGTCCGGGCCCGTGCCGGGGACACTGCATATTTCAAGATAATAACAAAACCCGAGGGGTTCTCGGTCACAACAAAGAGATTCGAGAAGGGAATGCTCCATCTGGAGTTCTCCTGATAATTTAAAGCTTATTCTTTGGTTATGATGCATGGAGAAGAAAAACACCGTGCCCGAAGGGAGATATGTGATGTATTATATTGGCAGCACAGAAACCACCGCGGGGCCGAGGGATGTGTATGCCCAGGGCGACGGAAGGAAGTTCCTGAAACCGAACAATGTTATGATTGATTGTGAGAAGTTCGAGACAGACGACAGAGGAAGGTTTGTGATTAAGAAATATGTGTGATTAATCCTTCCCGGCGCTGTCCATGCATATCGTGCAGCCCTCTAATGAGGGGTACATCCTTCTGTGAAATTCGCAGGCCATACCCGAGGAGCGTATGAACCTGCAGACAGAGCAGAACTCTTTTGTGATCTCTTCCTGGGACAGCCTGCCGAGGGCAGCCCCTGACGCTATCGAATCAATCATCTCCATGAGCTTGGGTTCTCCTTCAAGGGATTCCATCCTTGAGCCCCTGAGCTTTCTTTTGTACTGG
>DAOVFN010000025.1 GCA_030672885.1 Candidatus Aenigmatarchaeota archaeon
ATCCATATAAGCGGATAGAACAACTGAGGATACAGAAGCGGGCATGCAAAACTCAGCATGCCGGCAAATATCATCCCATACAGCAGCTCCTTGGTTATCCTGTGCTCCTCCTCAAGCTTTACCTTGTCGAATATGTGCACGGTCTTGAGCAGCAGGGCTGTCTCGAACACGGCAGGAATCACCGTGGAAAATGATATGGTTGCAAATGCCAGCCCCTCCGGTCCGCTCCCGAACCCCCCAAGGCCTGTATAGTGCCAGTTCCCGATTACCCATCCGATTGCCTCAAAGGACCACCACACAACAGCCGACAGCGCGGTGAGGATCACGAATATCCTGGGCCTGCTCGATATGAGCGACTCTCCGCTCAGGCTAAACATCACCGCATCGACCAGAAAGATATAACCGAACCAGATTATGGGAAAATACCACCGCGCAAAGGGGTCTATGTGAAATATAAAATTGAGTTGCGCGAACAGCACCATTGCGATGCCAAGAACCCCGTATCGCCTGAACATAATCATTTATTAGTATATGAGTTATATTAGGCTTATTGGCATGAAACATCCTGCAGGCCCCAGGAGATAAGCTTATAAATAATGTGTTTTCATTACAAACAGGAGACAATCCCATGAATATCCCAAGACATGTCGGCGTAATTCCTGACGGCAACCGCCGATGCGCCAGGCGCCTTATGAAGCAGCCATCCATGGGCCATGAATGGGGGGCCGAAAAGCTCAGAAAGGTCCTTGACTGGTGCAGCGATCTTGGCATAGAAATGGTGACATTCTATTCACTGAGCCTTGAAAATATCGACAGGAGGCCCAAGGGCGAACTCGATTTCCTCTTTGAGCTTGCGAGAAAAGAGATTTCCGACCTTGTTGGCAATCCCGATGGCCTGGTACACAAGAGCAAGATAAAACTTACGTTCTTCGGTGACATGAAGCGCCTTCCCGAGGGACTCAGAAGGGACATCGCCCGCGCCACAGATGCCACGAAATCCTACTCAGGCTTCACTCTCAACATAGCAATCGCATACGGGAGCAGGCAGGAACTGGTCAATGCTTCCAAGATGATAGGCTTCCAGATTGCCCAGGGCAGGCTGTCTCCTGAGCAGGTAAACGAGGCGGTCCTGCGCCAGAACCTCCAGACCAACGGCAACCCAGACCCTGATCTCATAATCAGGACAGGCGGCGAGCAAAGGACATCCAATTTCCTTCTCTTCCAGGCAGCCTATTCTGAACTAAAATTCACCGACACGTTCTGGCCGGACATCACTAGGGAGGAGTTCGGTTCCATCATAGACGAATACTCCAAGAGGCAGCGCAGGTTCGGCAAATAAGCCCTTGGATTCCTTTACGCATGCTGCCCGGCAGGCATGTTTATGCATCCAAAACCGACATACAGAGCCAAACACACAACCAAAACGTTTATATACTTAATTGTTAATATAGAATATGACTTCAGACGGTGGAAACACACTCTATGAAGTTTATAGTGCATTAGATGTATCAAATACATTATAAAGGAAAAGGTGATTCGCATGGCAGAAAAACCACACATAAACCTGAGACCGTCAGGTCACGTTGATCATGGAAAGTCAACGCTCATAGGAAGGCTCCTGTATGATTCAGGTTCAATACCAGAGCAGGACCTTAGGAAACTCAAGGAAAAGGCCAAGGAACTCAAGAAGGAGACTTTTGAGTTTGCCTTTGTCATGGACAGCCTCAAGGAGGAAAGGGAGAGAGGCCTCACAATCGACTTGATGTACAAGCCCATTATCACGGACAAGTTCTACATAACCATAATCGACTGTCCGGGACACAGGGACTTCATCAAGAACATGATAACTGGGGCATCTCAGGCAGACGCTGCCATCCTGATTGTCTCTGCAAAAGATGGCGTCCAGGAACAGACAAAGGAACACATGTACCTGGCCAAGGTTCTCGGCATAAAGCAGATAGTCGTAGCGATTAACAAGATGGACGCAGTGAACTACGACGAGAGCAAGTTCAATGAGGCCAGAGAACAGGTAAGCAAGCTCCTGTCATCCCTTGGATACAAAATGGACGATGTTCCATTCGTTCCGGTCTCGGCATACGTTGGCGACAATGTTGTCAAGAAGTCAGACAAGATGGGATGGTACAAAAGCAACACTCTTCTGGGAACACTGGACGACATGCTTGTCGCTCCTGAGAAGCCAGTGGACAAGCCGCTCAGGCTGCCCGTTCAGGATGTCTACACCATCACTGGTGTGGGAACCGTTCCTGTGGGCAGGGTAGAGACCGGCGTGCTCAAGCCAGGTGAGAAGATTATCTTCATGCCCAGCGGCGCGCAGGGTGAGGTGAAGTCAGTCGAGATGCATCACAAGCAACTCGAGAAGGCCGAATCAGGAGACAATGTCGGCTTCAATGTGAGGGGCGTGGCCAAGAACGAGATAAAGAGAGGCGATGTCGTCGGACACATAAACAACCCACCCCAGGTGGTAAAGGGGTTCACAGGACAGATAATCGTGCTTCAGCACCCCACGGTGCTTACCAAGGGCTACACACCTGTGTTCCATACGCATACCACGCATGCAGCATGCAAGATAACAGAGATTGTCAAGAAGATAAACCCGCAGACAGGCGCGACAATCGAGGAGCATCCGGACATGCTGAAGTCTGGTGACGCGGCCGTCATAAAGGTCGAGCCAACCCAGCCGCTCGCTGTTGAGAAGCAGGCTGACTTCCCGCAGCTCGCAAAGTTCGCTATCAGAGACATGGGCAAAACCGTAGCAGCAGGGATAATAATCGACACTGTGCCTGTGGACAAGAAGTCAGACAAAAAGTAATTGCTCTCTGGGGGTTCATCCCCCAACCTTTCTATTTTTACTTATTTATGCATGTCACAGGAAGTCATATTTTAATAAATCCGTACAACATATTATATATGGAGCTTATGAATCGCTATATTATTATTCCAATTATCCTTTTGATGTTCTTTGCCGTGCTCCCGGGAGAGGGCCAGGCACACGAGCATACTAAAGGAGATTTCTGCCTCGAACACTGGACCTGTACCGAATGGTCAGGGTGCATCGATGGCTATATGACCAGGGTGTGCACAGACGAGAGCGACTGCAGAACAAACCAATACAAACCATGTGAAGAAATTCCCTGCTTTTCCGGCTGGCCTCCCCCAGGAACCTGCACTGAGAACTGGACCTATTCCGAGTGGTCGCCATGCATCAATGGCAAGCAGATGAGTTTTCCCATAAAAGACCTGAACAGCTGCGGCAGCATGGACAACGCTTCAATCCTGACCAGGCCATGCGAGGACGAAGATGATGGTGAATCCGATGATTCTACAACATGCACTGAGGACTGGGACTGTGCTGAATGGTCTGACTGCATCCAGGGATACAGGGTGAGGGAATGCATAGACAGGAATGCATGCGGCACAGACCTCAACAAGTCCAGCCAGATGGAACGATGCGAGCAGAATGAGCCTCCTGAAGCCTGCACCGAGGACTGGGTGTGCAGCGAGTGGTCAGAATGCATGGACAACCGGCAGGCAAGAGTCTGCGAGGATGTCAATGGCTGCGGCACAGCCGATGCAAAACATGACGAGGATAGATCATGCGTCTATGTTTGTGTTGAGGACTGGGTGTGCAGCGAGTGGTCAGAATGCATGGACAACCTGCAGGCAAGACTCTGCGGGGATGTCAATCAGTGCAGTGCCGCATATAGCGCAACCGAGACCCGGGAATGCGATATGCCTGAGGAGCCCCCTGCCCTACCACCATATTCACCCGAACCCAACGCAACAGCACCCTCCGGGGACAACCAGACCAACGCAACAGCACCCTCCGAACCCAACGCAACAGCACCCTCCGGGGACAACCAGACCAACGCAACAGCACCCGATGAAAAAGGAGAGAACACAACAAGGGTATATGACGAGATAGTTCCTGACGAACCGGCCATACTTATAATGGACGATACCGACGTGAGCATAAATCAGATAACCATAACAGTCAGGGAACAGGTCAGCGACGTCAAAATAACAGTGAAGAAGATTGAAGACAGGCCCGCCCACATACCTGATATCATGGAGACCAGGACCAAAAGAGTCTACAATTATCTTGAGATATCAAAGGAGAACCTTATTGATGATAACATAGACAATGCCACCATAAACTTCGAAGTCAACAAGAGCTGGATACGTGAGCAGGGAGTGAACGCGCTGACGATAAGTTTCATGAGGTATGACGACGGCGTGTGGACAGTGCTGCCCACCACCATGGTTGACGAGGATGCCGATAAATTTTACTTCCAGGCCAAGAGCCCGGGATTCTCAATATTCGCCATAGCAGGTGAATACATGCTGGAAAGCACAGGTGTCATGTGCATACCCATGGACAGGCGATGCTTCGGTGACGAACTCCAGGAGTGCGACCTTGACGGCCTAGCCTGGACCATAATAGAGGAATGCGAGTTTGGCTGCAGGACAGGTGGAACCTGCAATGATGCCCTCCCTGAAGAGATGCCTGCCCAGGCCGAGGATTATGTGTACATACTGCTGGTGGCCATACTTGTTGTGATATCCCTGCTGACCTTTGTGATGATGTTCTTCAGGCTGAAAAGAAAGAGGATTGCTGATGACATCAGGGGCGGCATCGGCCCCCGCGTATGAGCTTTCCATAAGGCACAAACACCCTGATGGGCATACCCCTTCCCCCCGGGGACAAGCGGGGCATACCCTGACGGGCACAAGCAAGCTGGGGAGCAACTTGAAAATCTTACACCTTAACAAACAAAATAACGCGCCGGGGACAGGATTTTCACACAGCAACCTACCCTCATGGGGGTAGGCCGGTAGAGGGCACGACATGCAGACTTGCGTCCGAAGCCCTCTGCGGTTTGAACCTGCACGTCCTTTCGGACACACGATTTTAGGCCAGCCAGTTGCCTCTGGACAGGCTTCCAGTCGTGCGCGTTAGCCGTTCCGCCACCCCGGCTTTATTCTGGAAAGACACGCTGTGCAGACACCGTATTCTGCACTGTAGTGTGCCGGGCACACCGTTGCGCCGCACATCTTGCATGTATATGCAGGATTGGCGACCCCGCCGCATATTGAGCACAGTCCTGGCCTTTCCATAGTATCTACTTCCCCTGTGTTTTATAAACTTTTATTGAATGGGGACAATATTTAATGGATACCATGCCAGAGACCACGATTCTCACCCATGCAGACCCTGACGGCATATGCGCAGGAGCGGTTGCGCTGTCAAGGTTCCCTGGCTCCCGTGTGTTCTTTACCAGGCCCACATCGTTCTATTCAGACCTTCTACACACAGAATCCCAGAGGATTGTCATTACTGACATAGCCCTGACAAAACAGGACGCCCCCAGGATAGTCAGTCTTCTGAAGCAGAAAAAACATGATGGCGCAGAGATTCTCTATTTCGACCACCACACGATACCCCCCACGGTATCCAAGACCTCTGTCAAGAACAGCCTGACACTCTATGTTCACTCCAAGAGGGCCAGCGCTTCAGAGCTCATATACAGGCACTACATGACGGACATCCCCAGGGAGAGGGTCTGGATTGCCATCTACGGCGCAATAGGCGACTATGCCGACGACACCCCATTTGTCATGGAGAGGATGATGAACTGGGACAGGAGGGCGCTCTTCTTTGAGGTCTCTGCCATATGCCTGGGAATAAAGAACGAGGAATTCTCGGGTTACGATGCCAAGAGGAGAATGGTCAGGACCCTGGCCAGGGGAGACAATCCCTCTGACATTCCGGGCCTGGTCAGGAGCGCCAAGAATGCCGTAAACCGCGAGTTCGAGCTCTATGAGATAATAAAGGACAAGGCCCAGTCCCATGGCAGGGTGGCCTATGTCAAGGACGTCCCCTCCTTTGGCTTCAGGGGCCCCTCGGCCCTCTTCGCAGCCACTGTCCGGGACTCCAGGCTCGGCATATGCGCCCACACCAGGGAGCGCTATGTGGACATAACCATGCGGACCAGAGACTACTCCCTCAAACTCAATGTCCTGGCCGACAGGGCGGCCGAAAAGGTTGGTGGCTCAGGCGGCGGCCACGCCGCAGCGGCAGGGGCCAAGATACCCAAGGGAACCTTCAGGAAGTTCCTCGACGAACTGAACAGACAGATGAGATAGCACCTGTTTCTAATCGCATGGAAACTTTATATTAGTTCCATCTATTACCATAACTAAGGAGTGAATAATATGCAAAAGTACTATCTGCGTGTCACCGATTCTGCGACAAAACTCAAGCAGCACTACCAACTAGATAGTGGACTCTTCGGGATAGGCTTCAGTGGCTATGGCAACGACCTGGGATTTGATGCCAGCATATGTGGAAGGGTAAGAGACAGGTCAATTGGAGGAAAAAAGGGCATGCTTCCCCAATTATCAAGGGAACACTGCTCAATAACACCCGGAAGGGACGGCAGATACCTTCTCTGTGACATGGGCAGCAGGACCGGAACCTATCTCAATGGAAAGAGAATCAGCAAAAAACGTGAGTGTGGTTTTGAAGCGCTGAACTCTGGCGACAAGATAGGGTTAATCCCTGACGGCCTGAAATACATGATAGAGATGGAGTTCATTGCGATAGATGAGGCCCTTGGTGATTAAATACTGGACCCATATTCTCCTAGAATATACGACACCTGCAATGATATCGATATCGAACTCATGAAGGAGAGGATTGATGAGCTGCGTGCAGAACTGAGTGACCTTAACCCAATCGAACTATCCGCACACAAGAGGAAATACGCTCCCAGAGGACTATTCGATTTCATTTCACCAGGGAGCGCTATGTGGACATAACCATGCGGACCAGAGACTACTCCCTCAAACTCAATGTCCTGGCCGACAGGGCGGCCGAAAAGGTTGGTGGCTCAGGCGGCGGCCACGCCGCAGCAGCCAAGATACCCAAGGGAACCTTCAGGAAGTTCCTCGACGAACTGAACAGACAGATGAGATAGCGCCTGCGCTAAACTGCCTCTCCCGCATGCTCCACCAGGTCAGCCATCCCCGATGGCACGACCACCTGGAGTTCTTCGAGCGGGAGCTGCTCTATAATGTAGCGGTCATCCGGCCCGGCCTTCACCAGAATCCTGTTCTTGATTACCCTTGACAGCTCCAGCGATTTCTTGAACCCAGGCTTGAGCGTGACCATATAATCAGAGTTCTTCCTGACTGCCATGACAGGCCCCGACACCACCCTGGCCCTGCCGGCCTCCCGGTCCACCCTGATTCCCACCGCCAGCTTGAGCTCGAGGTTCCTGTACCACTCCCTCTCGCCATGTATCATAAAGCTTCCCTTGGGAAGGTACTGCCCCGACGGCGGGCTCTTGGATACCCTCTCCCTGGGAACCGAGAATATGTCTATTGTCCCCAGACCCCGGCTCCATGCCTTGGAATTGGCTGCAGAGAACTCCGCTGCCTCTCTCTTCGTCAGTTCAGAGACCTCAAGGTTCTGGGCCTTTATCACAACAAATGCCGCCCCTTGTATGTCGGCATGGAAGACTATGTCCTTAGGCTCTGTGTGCTTCTTGAGCAGGAGCTCGTTCTGATCGGCGCTCTTTCCCGCCACCACAAGGAATCCGTCTGATGAAAAGAACCACCTGAATCTCTCATACCACCTCTTCCTCTCTGGCTTCTGGGGAGCGCTTTCCTCTTCAGGCACATCTTCCCTATTTTCATCCTCCTGTGCCTTCCCCTCTTCCACCACTGGCTTCTCCCTTGCAAAGAGCACGTTCTTGAAGTCTTCTACCATTACCCTTTCCTCTTCCTTCCCGGCCTCGGTCAGCTTCTCCTGGAATCCCCCGCCGACATCCTCGATACCGGACACCTTCTTCCTTGCCCACTTCACGTCCTCATAATACCTTGCGGCGTTCTCCTCCACACTCTTATTGAGCTCTATCTCCACGGGCACGCCCCCCAGCTCCAGCACGACTAGGCCGTCTCCCTCCCTTATCTCCTTTCTCGACTCTGCCTCGAAAGTCTGCTCAC